>DAOVPH010000058.1 GCA_030629295.1 Candidatus Latescibacterota bacterium
ACCCATTGTTCGAGTTTTCCTTTCCTGCCGAATTGCTGAACACCTTCTTAATCTCTGATGCCCATAATCTCTGTAATCATCCGATAGTTGCCGTCCAGCAGGCCTTCTCCGATAATATAGGCGCCGCAGGCGGCCTCTTTCGCCACCTGGGAAGGTCTGTTTACTTTCACCACCTGGCTGTATTTCTGGAGTCTATCTCTCAGTTCCTCCTTTATAAAAGCATCTCCTATTAATCTACCGGAGAGGATAATCTGCTTAGGATGGGGAACAGCGACCGACATTGAGGCGACATCTTTCTCGACACTTTCGGCCAGAAGGGTCATTGCCTCCGGGTAACTCTTTAGGTCCTTTGGCTCGATTCCTTGCCCCACGAAATCTCTCACTCCTCCCTTGAAAACGACATCTTGAGTGGGATTTTTCAACCGGATGGCAAGTTCAGCATCCATACCACCACAGGCAATAAATCCCAGGGATCCATTTGTCCCCCCTATTCCATCCACTATCCTGCCATTGATTACTCCCAAGACTGCGGTAAAACCGTACCCTATTTCTACATAAATAAAGGATGTCTTTTCATAAGGGAGATTTAATTGCTCGCTTTGGTATGTAATTCCCAGCGCCACACAACAGACTTTATCTGCTGTTCCCATATCCATCTTTCCCCATTTTCTGTATTGAGGGACTGTCTTTAGATGAACTACCCCAGGGGTGAACCACACCGGCATTTTCCTGTTTTTCATCTCCCAGAGAACACTTTTAATGCCCTCATTTACAGAGACCTGTGTATCTAAGGGAATCATAGCTCCTATCTTTTTTTCAGTGAGATTCTCAATGTTCATCAGAGGTATGCCATATCCTGATGGTCCCACGATAATATCCAGAGGCATCAATTCCTCGAGCCTTTTGATAAGGACAAATGGGTTTTGGAATATCTCCTCCGAACTTATCGCCAGATCCACGATAATCCGTTGGTCGTTTTCCATCCCGAAAAGATCAAAACTGTAAGTTCCTGGATCAATTCCTACTACTCTCATCATCTCCTCCTAAGGGGACAGGAAGGATCCGATTCAAACCAGTTGCCAGTTAAGGAATAGGTTCTGGATCGACATCCTCCGCAGTTGTATAAGTAAGGACATTCCCGGCACTCACCCAACCTTGAACAGAAGTCCTTTATCCTCTGTATAAGCTCATTTTTTTGTACATCCTCCCATATTTGGGGCAGGTCTTTTTCTCCTGCATTACCTACCACCAAAGGTGCAAAGGTGCAGGGTCTCACATCGCCATTTGTTTCGATAAATAGGTAATCACCAAAGATACAACGGCTAACAGAAGGCACAATTATTCCGCTTTCAGAGCTGGCAGAGTAGTCAATTTTATTGACCTCTAAAAAGGGCCTAAAAAAGGGTTCGTCGAAAAATATGTCTATTCCATAAGTTCTCTGACACTCCATTACTGAGGAGATAATTTTTTGGTAGTCCTCACTTCCGAGGACATATTTCCTATAGTCTTCACAAGGTTTCAGTCCCAGAAATATGATCTTGGGGATCTTCAATTGTTCAGCGAACTGAAAAATTTCCTCAATTTGCCGGTAATTATGCTGCCCGATAGTGACATTACACGCATTCAGTATTCCGTATTTGCTCAGCAGCCGTATCGCTTTCTTCAGGGTACCAAAGTCTGCCCCCTTTCTAATCTCCTGGTAGCTTTTCTTATCAGTACCATCAACACTTATCATAACTCTCACTTCTAACTCGGCCAGCTTTTTAGCTGTTTTTTCGTTAAGCAGCATTCCGTTAGTGATAAGATATGTCACTATTCCGCCTTGTTTAATAATGGAGAGAACATCGAAGAGCTCCTCTCGCAGCAGGGGTTCTCCTCCTTCGATGATAACCCATTGAGGAGAAAGCTGGGGTATCTGTTCGGCAAGCTCCAACACCCGATTGCCTTCAAGCTGTGGGGATGCCATTCCTCGGCAGTGCAGGCATTTGAGATTACATTCGTTTGTAATTGCCCAGTCAATAAGATATGGATTTTTCTGCATATTACCTCCAGTTTTCTTGGTAAAGCCTCAATCTTGATTACAAGTCAATCAATGTTTTTCATCTGTCAAACTCATCCTCGATCTCTCCCACGATTTCCTCTACAATGTCCTCGATGGTCACTATGCCCAGGGGGATATTCTTCCTGTCCACCACCACCGTCAGGGGATGTTGACTCTCCTGCATTTGGATCAACAGATGTTCGAGCCTGGTTGTGGCTTTGACTGCGGACACGGGTCTTATCAGAGGTTTTATCGGGGCATCTGGTTTGAGTCCGAGCAGATCGGTGGCGACGACAATACCGAGGATATGAGAGTTTTTCTCCTCAAGCACTAACAGCCGGGAATACCCGCTGTTCGTCACGATGGAGACTGCCTGGCTCACAGAGGAGTTAGCGCCGAGAGAGACAACCGACTGCAGGGGGATCATGATATTCCCAACCGGAGTGTGACCGAAGTCAAATGTCCGGTAGATCATCTTCGCCTTCTGGGGAGTTACAGTCCCATCCCTGTGACCTTCTTTGACCAACATCTGGAGCTCTTCTCTGCTGAGGGGAAACTTTCCCTCATATTCGGTTTTCTTCGTTAATTTAAGCAGCATAGTGGCTGGCCATGAGGTGATTGAGATCACCGGCGCCAGGACTGTGGAAAAACCCTTGAGGATATCTGCAGACCAAAGCACTAAGATATCTGCCCGATGATAGCAAAAAGCTTTGGGAAGGATCTCTCCGAAGACTAAGATAATTGGGACCATAATGAGCGTATTTAAAAGCTCTGCCTCTTGGGGGTGGCCGAAATGAATAATCAGATAGGTGGCCAGTGATGAGGCGGCAATATTCCCTATGTTTGTTCCCACCAGCGTGGTAGCCAGCACCTTCTCAGGAGTCTCTAATAACCGCTGGATAACCCTTGCCTTTTTATTGCCTGATTTAACTGAGTGACGAATTCTTATCCGGCTGCAGGAAACCAGCGCCGTCTCCATCCCGGAGAAAAAGGCGCTGAGCAGCACAAATAAAGCAATTAGCGGAATAAACCAGATCATTCTTGAACCTTCTTTATCTCTAATTCTACAATTCGATTCCTTTGGGCTTCAATCACTTTAACCTGGAGCTGATCGATGCAAAATGATTCTCCCTTTTGGGGAATTCTGCCGGTTCTGCTGATAACGAATCCGCCCACGGTCTCTACATCCTCGGCATCAATGGCAGTCCCAAATAGCTGGTTGAACCGCTCAATTTCCATCCGGGCAGAGACTCTTATTGTATTCAGATCTTTAAACTTATACCTCTCTCTTGGAGTGGGTTGATTTACTACTCTGCCCACCACCTCTTCTAACAGATCGTCTAAGGTGACCACTCCAGCTAAGGCCCCGTATTCGTCCACTACAACGAAGAGGTGTTTCTTTCGACCTTGGAACTTGGCCAGTAGTTGATGTAACCTTTTGGTTTGGGGAACAAAGTCAACCTTTCGAACCGGCAGAGGACCTTTTTGTTTCTGACCCTCGTAGGCCAGTAAATCCTTAGCATAGACTATTCCCACGATATTCTCTGTTGAATCCCGATACACCGGAACTCTGGAGTAACGTTTCTCTTTTACTAACCGACAGGCCTCTGACAGGGAGATGTTCTCAGCTAAACTGAAGACCTCGACTCTGGGGGTCATAATCTCTTTGACTGCCGTCTGGTCGAGTTCAAGGATATGAGTGATGGTCTCTTTCTCAAATCCTGCTACTGCGCCGTTGCTATGTCCCAGAGTTATCATCGTCTTTAACTCGTCCTCAGTGAGCCTGGCAACCTTCTCTTCTTCAGGATAGATAAGGCTCGTCAGTGCCCTCAAGGCTTCCCGCACTGGGAATATGGCCATCGAGAACAGATAAAGAGACAAAGCTGCTCTTTTTGCCAGTTTCTCTGGATTGTGCACCGCTATACTTTTGGGGGCTATCTCTCCTAAGGCAAGAACTAACAAAGTCATCAAGACAGTAGAGATCCAAACACCTTTCCCTCCCAGCAGGGTTATAAGCATACTGGTGGCCAAACTGGCCGCAAGCACGTTTACCAGCGTATTACCTACCAACACAGAGGTGAGAAGTCGGCGAGCATGTTGAAGCTGAGATACTACGAGTTTGGCCTTTGATGACTTCTCCTGCTCTATTTTCCCCAACTGGAGTCTGCTCAAGGAGAAAAAGGCAGTCTCCGTTGAGGAGAAGAACGCTGACAGAAACAGAAGCACCAACAGTACGAGCAATTGTAGAGGTAAGTCCATATCTCCCCGTTCACCTTCGACGCAAGCTATTTTTGTTGCCTATTTTCCAATTTGTTCAATCGTTGCTTTGCTGCCCTCCCCCATTCGCTTGAGGCACCATAGCGGACTATTATTCGTCCGTAGAGATTTTTGGCCTGGATAAAGTTGTTCAACTTCTCACAGGCTTGTCCTGCTTTGTACTGGGCGGTAACTGCCCACATCTGTTGTTCCGGATTAAGGTAGGCTACCCTGAGGTACCAGTAGAGGGCGTCTTGATATTCAGCTAAGTTGAAATAACATTCAGCGATGTAATACCTGATCTCCGCCTCCTGTTCGCCGGTGCTCCAATGTAAGCACTGATTGAACTGCTCGATGGCTTCTTCATATCTCTCCAACTCCATCAGAAAAATACCGATCTTCACCTTTACCCGGGGCGTGGATTCATAATCAGGGAAACGCTGGACCAATCTCTTCGCCGTGTCAATCGCCAGGCCCAACTGACCCAACCTTTCGTAAGTGAGAATGAGATTAAACATAGCATCAGGGGCCAGGGCCGTAGTGGTATCCGCCAACACCTTCTGGTAAGCGTCTGCGGCTTTGGCGAACTGTCGTTCCAAGTAGTAGAATCCTCCCAATTTCATATTGCCCTGCCCTATGTAGGCGCTGGAGGGGAAATCTTGAGAGAACTGAACAAGCTCCTCAACTGCTTCGTTGTTTTTTCCCTCTTGTAAGAGACAAACGGCGATGTGATAGGAGGCGTCGTCGGCAAACTCACTTCCAGGGAACTCGTTCAACACCAGCTGGAACTGTTCCCGTGCCTTCTTGTATGCCTTTTGCTCCCACCAGAGCAGTCCCCGTTCATATTCAAATCGGGCGATCCACTGCGGAGCCTTCGGTGACTGGCCAAATCTCTTTTTGAAACTGCGCAGAGCACTGCCAGCTCGCTTTTCCTGTCCGGTTCGCAACAGACAGATCGCTATCCCTCCGGCAGCCTCCATACGCTCCTGATCAAGGGAGAGGGTTAAAGTATAAGCTGAAAGAGCGTCCTGGTATTTTCTCTGGCGGAGGAAGATAGCGCCTGCCCTCTCCGCAGCCTCCGGGGCGAAGACACTGGAGGAAAACTTCTGGGTCAATTCCTCCCAGGTCCGAATAGCTTCAGATTCATCTCCCAGAGAAAGCAGCAGCTTTCCTTTGTGGAAAAGCACACTATCTGAAGCGATATCCTGGGGATAAGAACGCAAGAACTGGTTGCATAGGTCCACAGCTTCGGCGTATTTGCCTTTTTTCTCATAAATGGAGGCCAGCCCCAACAGGGCCCTCTTAATAGTCTTTTTCTCGGGGCTTTCAGGGGGAGAGGTTAGTGTTTCGTCTTCTTCACCTGTCTGTTTCAGTATCTCCTGGTAAAGCAGAGCCGCTTGGTCTGTCTGGCTAATTTGCGAGTAAGCCTGGGCCAGATATAGACGGATAAGCTGGGGCGACTGGTCGGGGAAAAACCGTTGGGTAAGCAGGGGGCGAAACTGCTCGGTTGCCCCCTGGAAATCCCCTCGTAGAAAAAGAAGCCGGCCCAGTTGAAAGCGGGACCTGTCCGTCAATTCACTGTCGGGATACCGGAAGAGCAGGCTTCGGAAGGAGGACTCAGCTGTCTTAAAGTCTTCTGTGTCTATCTGGCAGACCCCGATTCCAAATCGGGCGTTGTCAGCGTAGGGACTCTGGGGGAATTGGTCTTGCAGTTTTTGATAAATAGACATCGCTTGCTGAGTTAGGCTGGAATCCTGCCGGCCCAGTCCCCGGTAGGCATCACCGATCCTCAACAGGACAAAATCCAGACGGTTGCTCTCCAGATAGGTCTCCAGGAATTGCTGGTATGAATTGAGCATAAGATCCCATCTGGCAGAATCAGATGGGGCAGCGGAAAGGGCGTTTTCGATAAGAAAAATAGCAGCATCATCTGCCCAACTACTTTGGGGATAGTTTTTCACCAGCGTCTGATAGGCCTCGGCTACCCTTGGGGAGAATTCCTTAGCTGCCTGGGGTTGGCCGTTTAAGACGCACTTCTGGTGCAGTTTAAGATAACACTGGGCCAGCAGGTATTGGGCACTGTCCGCACGGCTGCTCTGCGGGTATCTCTGCACATAGGCTCGGAGAACAGATGCTGTTCCCTCAAAATCCTTTAACTCTCTGTAACAGGTGAGAGCTAAGCTGTACAGGGCTTGCTCCTCTGAACCTCCGGTGAAACCGTCTTTTAATACCTGGACAAGGATCTTTGTTGCCAGCTTCCAGTCGGGTGAAAACTGCTCAATATATTCCAATCTCTGGTGGGCTTCTGAGGCGAATTGACCAGTGGGAAAGCGCTGCAGGAGCAGTTGGTATTCCTCTTGGGCCCTGATGGACTCGCCCTGCTGTTCCAGACATCTGGCAAGGGCAAATTGAGATGACTCAGCAAGCGCAGAAGCACCTTGAGCCAACTCCTGGTAGAGTAAGACCGCTCTGTTTAGCCAGTGAAGGTCTCTCTGGTAAAGCCTGGCTAGCTCAAATTTCATCCTCTCAGCTTCCTCTTTCTGATCACAAAGGGAGAGGTATTCGGTGTAAAATCGGGCCGCCTCAGCCGCCTGTCCATTTCTCAAATGAGCCTGGGCCAAAAGCTGGTAGGAGGACTTCAAATATTTTGAATCAGGTACCAGGGCCTGCAATTTCCTGAAAGTACACAGAGCTGATTCTAAGTCATTCTGATCTAAGTAAGTCCTTTCCAGACCGAGCAATGCTTCTGGCTGGTGAGGACTTTGGGGATAATCCTTCAGGAAACTCCGGTACCAGAGGATTGCCAGAGAGTCATTCTCTGCCAGAGAATAGGAGTCGGCCAGATCAAGCAGGGCGTTTTCTTTTAACTCCCCCTCAGGCAGCACCCCACTGGCCTGCTGGAGAAACTCCGCCGCTTGTGAGAACTGCCCCTTTTCCCGAAGCTGACCAGCCAACAGGATTGCTGCCTGGCCTGTAGTGGGGTTTTTAGGGAAGTCTTTTTTAAACCGGGAAAAAATGTTACGGGCTTCATTGAAGTTGTTCTGTTCGAGTCTGATTCTGGTGAGCTCCAACAGGGCCCTGGGTCGCCACTGGGCAGAGGAGACTTTGGCAAATTCAGAAAGAGCATCCGTATAATTGCCTGTTTCCCAGCTACATATTCCCAACCAATAGTGGGACTCGTCGGTCAGGGGCGAATCCCTGTACTCGGTGATGAGCCGTCTTAAGGCCTGAATTGCTTCTGAAGGTTGCTCGGCATCAGAGAATATCTTGCCTGCTTTCAGTAGGGCCTCTGGGGCCAAGTGGCTGCCAGGGAAAAGATTCTGGAGTTTCAGGTAAGTCTCTGCAGCCTTCCGGGGTCTGCCCAAGAGGGTCAAAGACTGAGAACACCCCTTCCAGGCCTCAGGGAGATGGATGTCGTCGGGATAGTTTACGATGAAATCCTGGTAGCTGTGCAGGGCACCTTCCGGCTTTTCTGCCTCTAAGTAACAGTGGGCAAGCAGAAGCTGAGCTGCCGAGGCCTTGGGGTCTGCTGGCCGGGCTCGAAGAAACCCTCGCAGCTGCTCTGCCGCCAGTTCGTACATTTGATCCTGGTAGAGTTTTTGGGCGAAACCCAACTCATCGATCTCTCGGGCCTGAGCAAGGGTTTGTCCTAAGAACAGACAGACTACAAGAAGTATTATTGGTCTTCGCATCGGATTTTTTGTAGACCTCCTCTCCGGTTTTTCAGGGGGCCAAACAAGCGGATGGATTGCTGTCCGCAGTTCTCTTTCAATAACAGGCAGATAGCTTTCTTTAGAACAGGGTGCAGCAGCAAGGGTTCGATTTCGCAGAGGGGCATCAAGACAAACGCCCGCTGGTGCAGTCGGGGGTGGGGGATTGTTAGATCTGGATCCTCCAGAACTAAGTTGTCGTAAAGCAGAATGTCTAAGTCCACAGTCCTTGGGCCCCACGGTTGGGTGCGTTTTCGCCCCAGTTTTCTTTCAACCGATTGAGTGAAGTTCAACAACTTCCGAGGAGAGAAAGCGGTATTGGCTTTGAGCACTGCGTTCAAGAAAGAAGGTTGTTCAGTGAATCCTAACGGGGCAGCCTCGTACAGCGAAGAGACAGAGAGGATCTGAATCTTCTGCGAAAGCAGTTCCACTGCCTGGTTCATAAGGGCTTCTCGATCGCCGAGATTTGAGCCCAGACCAAGGTAAACCGTGGCCATTTACGACTCTCCTCTGGGGGGATTATAGACCCGGTGAATTTCTACTTCTACCCCGTCGAAATGGGCGGGAGAAGGAGGATTGGGTTTACGCACCCGTACGGTGAGCTCACGCGCAGGAAAGCTCTCTGCAATCTTCTGGGCTATGCGCTCGGCGAGGGTTTCAATGAGATTGAATTTTTCTCCTGTGATTACTTCCTGAACGAGGTTAAGCAGTCGAGAATAATCCAGGGTGTCTTCCAATTGGTCAGAGAGACCCGCCTTTTGGAGATCAGTTTTGACTTCTAAGTCCACCTCAAACCACTGTCCCAGGCTTTTTTCTTCTGGAAGCACCCCGTGGTAGGCGTAAAAGCGCATATTCTTGAGACGCAGGATATCCATTTGGGCAAAATATATTAAATAAGTGCACTCAAGTCAAGGGAAATAACCCTTGACATCTTCTTCAAAATGGCTTAATATAAGGCCAATCAGGAGACTTAGATGAAGATCAACAGCATCGGTGAATTTGGAGTCATCGAACGGATAAAGGGGTGGGTAACACCGGGCGACAGCTCTGTCTTAATTGGCATCGGTGATGATGCGGCGGTGGTTGAAGATCGGTCGGGCCTCTATCGCCTGATTACCACAGATGCCTTTGTAGAGGGAGTCCATTTCAAAAGGGAGTTTGCAACCCCTTGGCAGATTGGGTGGAAGACGATGGCAGCTACCCTGAGCGATATCGCTG
>DAOVPH010000099.1 GCA_030629295.1 Candidatus Latescibacterota bacterium
CCAGTCCCGCTTTTGTGATCATTAACGAATACCAGGGCCGTTTGCCAGTATACCATTTCGACTTATATCGAATCAAGAGTATTGAAGAGCTCTACCAGTTGGGCTGTGAGGAGTATTTCTACGGTTTCGGAGTCTGTCTGATCGAATGGGCCGAAAGGGCAGAAGGGCTTTTGCCTGGGGATTCCATAAGGATTTCCCTTCGCTGGAAGGCAGAGAGCAGAAGGGAGATCGTGTTGAAAGATAGAGTACCTTTGAAGGGAGCTGATGGTGATAAGATACATCGTGAGTGCCTGTCTGGCAGGTCTGAACTGCCGCTCTGACGGGGGCAATTCCCGCTCAGAAGAGGTGGTAGAGTGGGTGCGTCAGGGGATTGCCCTGCCGATATGTCCTGAGCAGTTGGGAGGACTATCTACGCCTCGACCCTGTTCTGAGATTGTAGGTGCTGACGGCCAGGATGTCCTCGCAGGTCGGGCCAGAGTCCGTTACTGTGAGACCGGTGAGGATGTTACCGCTGAATTCATAAGGGGTGCCCAAGAAAGCCTTCGGTTGGCACAATTAGTCGGAGCTACTGAGGCAGTGATGAAGCAGAAAAGTCCCTCCTGTGGATGTGGTCAGATTTACTGCCAGGGTAGGCTGAGCGAGGGGGATGGAGTCGCCGCTGCGCTTCTCAAGAAGAACGGAATTCTGGTCCGACCAGCAGAACTAACAGGGAAGGGATAGAAATGGCCGAACTTAAGGAGCTGGAAGAACTACTACGCCGCTTACGAGGTAAAAACGGCTGCCCGTGGGATAGAGAACAGACTCATCAGTCGATTAAACGGTGCTTAATCGAGGAGACCTACGAAGTGGCAGAAGCTATTGACGAAGGGGACGACCAGAAGTTAAAAGAAGAGCTGGGTGACCTTCTGCTTCAAGTGATGTTCCATGCCCAGATAGCTGAAGAAGAAGGGCGTTTCAATATCAGCGATGTAATTGCCACCAATATAGAGAAGCTTAAGAGACGTCACCCCCATGTCTTTGGCGATGTGAAGATTAAGGACACAGAGGAAGTACTGGTGAATTGGGAAAGAATAAAAAATGCAGAGGGTAAGGGATCAGTGCTTGACGGTGTGCCTTCTCGCCTGCCCGCGCTATTTCGGGCGCAAAGGGTGCAGGAGAAAGCGGCACGGGTGGGTTTTGACTGGAAAGATCCTGCTGGGGTGGTAGAAAAGATGGAGGAAGAACTCGCCGAACTTAAACAGGCCTGCAATCAGAAAGATCCCCAACAAGTCGAAGAAGAGATGGGAGATGTCCTCTTTTCCTTGGTTAATCTGGCTCGATTTCTGCTCGTTTGCCCTGAAGAAGCACTCCAGGGAAGTACCAACCGATTTATCCGCCGATTCAAATTTATCGAATCGGAGCTTCAACACCAGGGCAAAACCCCTCAGGAAGTTTGTTTAGAAGAGATGGACGCCTTGTGGGATAAGGCAAAGCAGAGGATTCAGTAGATCTCGCCAAGCTGTTTTAGGAACATGTATTAAACAGCGCGAGTTTTCAAGCTCACCATAGGCGAAACGGAAGTTTGCGCCATTCTCCTCAGGCAAGTTTCGCTTGACAGATAGGACTTGGTTGAATATATTTAAAATTTCGCGTCTATTTACACAACCTGTAACCGAAGGAGTAAAGCATGAAAAGGCTATTTCTTGCTCTGGTTGTTTTCCTCATTGCCCTGGTGTTCAGTGCAAGGGGAAGTTACGCGGGAGGCTACGCCATTGTGGTAAAAGACCAGACCTTGGCCAAGCCAGATTGGGCAGAAGTGGTGAATACACTGAAGGCAAAACACCAGGGGAAGGTCTTTGTGTATGATCTTGGAGTAAGTCAGGTATTAGATAGCTTAAAGGAGATGTCACCTAAGTATGTCTGCTTTGTCCTTGAGCCCCTGGATTCAAGGGACTATGTGGTTAAGACTATACATCGACTCACTCGGGAGCTTGATGATGATCCTTATGGAGATGCCATCTGGGGGATAGTGACCGGTTACACTCCCCAGGATGCCTTGAGAATTGTGAGTATCTCCGGATTTCGAGTCCGCAAGGTATTAGCTGGCACCAGCGCCGGATGGCTACCTTACGTCCAAGAAGGTATCGCCACTTCAGAAGGTACTTACAACAAGATGTGGGTTAAGTACCCCGATGGGACTATTGTGGACACCATCAAATGTCCCACCGACCGCACTCCCTTCTTAGTAGAGAAGCTAAACAGCAACCAGTATGATATTTTTATCACCAGTGGCCATGGAAATGTGAATAGATGGCAGCTTCACTACCCAACCTCGGACAAAGAGGGATTCTTCCGGGCAAGGGACGGACAGGTCTACGGTGACCCCTACGAGGGTGACGATATAAACATAAATTCAACCAATCCTAAAATCTACTGCGGATTAGGTAACTGTTACATCGGGAAAATCCTGCAGGTGGAGGATTCGATGGTTTTGGCCTGGATACACAGCGGGGGGGCGTATATGTATACTGGGTATGTTACGCCAGAAGGACGCAATAGCTATCAGCTTGGGGGCACAGCCGCCTACTTCTTCGTCCAAAACCAGTGCACCTGGCCGGAGGCCTTCTTCCTTAGCAACCAGGCAATAATGTTTGACCTGGAAAATCAGACCCCAGGTTCAATCCCAGAGGACAAAGACTACGCTGCCCTTTATGGTGATCCAGCCCTGGATGTAAGGATAGAACCGGTAAGAGATCCTCTTTACACAAGTGAAATCAGTGTGAGATCCGGAGCTGACAGAGATACAGTGACGGTGAGGATAACTATGACCGAGGACGGCAGACCTGGGTTTACAGGTAAATGGGGCAACCGACACCCGATAGTGATGCTGCCCTGCAGGGTTGAAAATCCGCAGGTTGAGTACACTGATGCCTATCGAGCGGTGGTGACAGACAATTTCGCGCTGCTTTATGTGTGGAAACAGGGCGATCCGGACTTAACGAAAGGGGAGGAGAGAGAGGTGGTTTTCACCACTACCACCAGATTGAGTACCGATGTGGAAGAAACTCCCCAGTTTTTTCTCCCTTGCCCTATCAAGCCGATGCTTTTTCAAGCTTATCCCAATCCGGTTTCAAGATGGACAACTATCGGCTATCGGATTCCTTCTCCTACTTTCGTCTCTCTGAATATCTACGATGTCGTCGGCCGGCTTGTCCGTCCTCTTGTTGCTACTTCTCAACAGTCGGGTTACTATACTGCCGGCTGGGACGGCAAGGACAGCTTCGGTCAGGAAGTGGCCTCTGGCGTCTATATCTACCGTTTGCTTGCTGAAAATTTCACCGGCAGCAGAAAGCTGGTCTTCCTTAAGTGATGTCCTTTCCAGAAATAAGAGAGAAGATGAGGAGAATCTTAAGCTTAGGAGGCTCTCTTTTTCTGTTGTTTTTTCTTATTCAGACCTCTCAGGCTCTTCCCGGAAAGAAAGAGTCTGTTGCCGGCCTCATAGAAAAGGTAAATTGCGATCGGATAGAAGAAAACCTGGCACAACTGGTGTACAAGGATCCAACCAAACCTTACGACAACAGCAAAGAGAACTTACGCACCCGCTATGCCCGACATCCTGACTGCTGGGACTCGGCCGGCAGCTACATCCGGCAACAACTGATCCAGGCTCTGGGAGACAGCAGCTCGGTGCAGGTTTTGCCTTTCCAGCATACCCCAGATGACAGCGTAATGTATAATGTAGTGGGAACGCTGAAGGGAAAAGGCGACGGTTACTATATCTGTTGCGCCCATTACGACGACACCGGACGCAACACCCCCGGCTGGGACTGGAGGAGCGACCCCGCTCCTGGGGCCGACGATAACGGCAGCGGAGTAGTCTCACTCTTGGAAACGGCAAGGGTGTTGGCCAACTCGAAAGGTGAATTTCCATTTTCCATCAAGTTTATCCTCTTTTCCGGTGAAGAGTTCAGAATGTGGGGGAGCAAATTCTACGTTCGAGAAGCAGCAGAAAGAGGGGACAATATCCTGGGAGTCATCAACTACGATATGATCGGGCACAATGACCTGCCTGGGCTGGTGCTTATAGCCAATTCCCGCTCTCAATGGCTGATTGAACTACTGGAAGAGACAAACGATATCTACGAGATTGGTCTGATTTTAGACAAAAGGATTGATTCCCTTGCCGATAGAGGTGACCACGCCTCCTTCTGGGAACTGGGATACGACGCTGCGTTTGGCATTGAGAGTTACCCACCTGAGGAGACGAATAAGGCGTACGACAGCATAGACGATGTCATCTCCAGCGACAGTCTGGGCTACCACATCAATTTTGATTTGATTGCCCGGGCCACTCGGCTGCAGGTGGCTGCTTTAGCCCAATTCGCTGCCGATGAAAATCCCCTGCCCGATCTGTCTGTCTCTCCCGGCGACATCCGGTTTTCGCCGGAGAAAGACAGGTTCTTGGTAACTATAAGAAACCTGGGTGATGCCCCGGTGGAATCAGGCTTTTGGGTCGATGGCTTTGAGTGCATCCAAGGAGATTCTTCAGCTTTCGGCTGGATCCTCAGAGAGAGAGTCTTACCACCTATCCCCCCAGGAGGATACTGCGTGGAGTTGGAGCTACCTTGGCATCGCACAGTTCAGTCTGTGTTCCAGATAGATGTGGACTCTGAGAATGAGATCACTGAATCAGATGAGCAGAACAACACCCTTTACCAGGGCGTTCGACGGGTGGGAATTCCCACGGTTGAGATCTCAGAACACTACGTCTATCCCAATCCCTGCTCTACCGGACAGCTTTACTTCCACTATCAACTCTCCCAGGCGGCTACGGTGCGGATCGAGGTGTTCAATTTGTTGGGAGAGCGGATCTGGGAGAAACAAATTCCCAGAGACCTCAGATTTCGTGACGACATCCACTATGGGGCGAATCAGGGAGTGAATGAGGTTGCCTGGGACTGCAGGAATCTCTCCAGCGGCCTTTATGTTTACAAAATCTCTGCCTTTGGAAAAGAGGCCGTGGATTTTGTCTTTGGCAAGTTCGCTGTTATGAAATAGTCGGGCGATATTTTGTTTGGCAAGTTCTCAAATCCCCCTCGTTCCCCCTTTTCAAAAGGGGGAGGATTTGGAGTATCTCCCGTAGGTGTCGTGTTACCATGGTTGACAGGCAAGCTTGTGCCTAATCTCTTGGAGGCTGAACTCGATGTCAGTAATCACCCTCACCACCGATTTTGGAACCAAAGATAATTATGTGGGCGTAATGAAAGGTGTTATCTTAGGAATCAATCCCTCAGTGTGCTTAGTGGATATCACTCATGAAATTGCGCCCCAGCAGGTTAGGGAGGCAGCTTTTCTCCTTCTGAGCTCCTACCGCTGGTTTCCTTCTGGCACAGTCCATTTAGTGGTGGTCGACCCCGGAGTGGGTGGCAAAAGAAATCCGATAATAGTGGAGACAGAGAGGCATCTGTTTGTCGGGCCGGATAACGGGGTGTTCAGTCTCATCTACGAAAGAGAACAGGAGTTCCGGGTGTTCAAGATCTCCAATCCCCAATTCTTGTTGCCGAAAGTGAGCAATACCTTTCACGGACGGGATATATTTGCCCCCGCTGCGGCCTATCTTTCTAAGGGGACACCCCCTTCACGGCTTGGGGAACAGATAAATCGCTATGTGCGTTTCCCCTTCACCGGGCCTGAGATAAGAGAGGATGTCCTGGAGGGCGAGATCATCCACATAGACCGTTTCGGCAGCCTGGTAACTAATATCTCTGAGGAGACCTGGAAAGGATTTGTGAGCAGAGATAAACAGGAGTTTCAAATTATTATTAAAGACAAAATCCTAAATCGGATCTGCCATACATATTCCGATGTTCCCCAGGGGGAATTGTTGGTAGTAATTGGAAGCTCGGGCTTTCTGGATATTTCAGCCAACTGTGCCAGTGCGGCAGAGATGCTTTCTGCTAAGCCCGGGGAAACAGTTCGAGTAAAACGGAGTCCTTAAGTGGCCAAACAGAGAAGTTTCAGCGGAGGGGTACATCCTTTCGCTTTCAAAGAGCCAACAGCCGGGAAGGCTATAGTGCGAGTACCTCTTCCCCAGAGAGTATTCATTCCTCTTCAGCAGCATACCGGGGCTCCAGCCAAGGCTTTGGTGAAAAAGGGAGATACAGTCAAGACCGGTCAAGTGATAGGGGAGGCCTCGGGATTTATCTCCTTGCCGGTTCACGCCTCTATTTCCGG
>DAOVPH010000142.1 GCA_030629295.1 Candidatus Latescibacterota bacterium
CAGGCAACCCGTACCTGAAGAACAACAAGAAAGAGCCCTTTATATCTCCACTCGAAGAGAGAAGAGAATAGAGAAGATTGTTAAAAAAGGCCGCCGCAAAGATAATGCCCCCCTGGACCGAAAAATTTTCAGTAACCACTCTTCCATGGGAATAACCTACTGCAAAACTGATCACCGAACGGGTGAAGGCACCGATGCCGAAACTGCTGGCACAGTTGACATCCTGGATGAAACCAGCGGAGAAACCCAGCAATGTTCCTTCTATCTGGCCTCTGAACACACCAAGGTAAACTAAGATAATAAGAGTAAAATCGGGCCTCACTCCTAAAATAGAAAGCTTAGGAGCAAAAGTGGAGTCTACCAGTAAGGCCAAAATCACCAGCAGAGAATCCCGCAAGATCTTCAAAGCAGCTTATCCCCTTGTTTTCATTCAAACAAGCATCTCTTGATATTTCTTACTGCCTGTCTAATTCTATGCTCATTTTCTACCAAGGCCACTCTCACATATCCTTCGCCGAGGTCACCAAAACCAACCCCTGGAGTGACTGCAACTTTCGCTTCTTCCAGAAGTTTAGCAGCGAACTTCATAGAGCCCATATGACGGTATTTATCCGGGATAGACGCCCAGACAAACATAGTGGCTTTGGGTTTAGTCAGAGGCCAACCGATTCTGTCTAATCCCTCTACCAGCACATCCCTACGCTGCTGATATCTCTCCGCCGTTTCTCTCACACAATCCTGGGGACCATCTAAAGCAGCGATAGCCGCCACCTGTACCGGAGTGAATATCCCGTAGTCGTAATAACCTTTGATCTTCGCCAACGCTCCTATAACCTTAGAGTTGCCGACGCAGAACCCAATTCTCCATCCTGCCATATTGTAGGATTTGGACATAGTGAAAAACTCCACTGCCACTTCCTTTGCCCCTTTAATCTGCATAATGCTGGGAGCTCTGTAGCCGTCAAAAACGATATCCGAATAGGCAAAATCGTGAACCACAAGTATATCTTCCTGCCTGGCGAACTCGACTACCTGCTCCAGAAAAGAAAGATCAACCACCGCTGTGGTGGGATTGTGAGGAAAGTTCAGTATCATTACCTTAGGCTTGGGCCACAGCTCTCTGGCGATCCTGTCCATTTGAGGCACGAAATTCTCCTCCTGGGACAGAGGAATAGTAATCACATTGCCTCCGGCGATAACTACGCTGTAGATGTGTATCGGATATGTGGGATTGGGCACTAAGGCGGTGTCCCCTTCATCAAGCAGTGCCAAGCTAAGGTGGGCCAAGCCCTCTTTGGAACCAATCACCCCAATCGCCTCTGTTTCCCAGTCCAGTTCAACCTCAAACCTCTTTTGGTAATGACGACAGATGGCCTTCCTTAAGTTGGGGATGCCCTTGGAGGCAGAATACCGATGGGCCTTGGAATCCAGTGTTACCTCTCTCAGCTTCTCCGCAATATGGGGGGCAGGAGGAGAATCGGGATTTCCCATCGCCAGATCAATTACATCCTCCCCTTGTTGTCTCAATTTCAACTTCAGTTCATTCAACGTGCCAAACAGGTAAGGCGGTAATCTATCCAGTCTCTTGCTGTGGGTCATCTATGTTTCTCCTTATCTTTCAAAATCTTATACCCCATACTGTCGGCTAATGCCTCCCAGCTGGCCTCAATGATATCCTCTGAAACCCCTACCGTACCCCAGACATCAGTGCCGTCAGAGGACTGGATGAGAACTCTCACCTTGGCGGCTGTTCCGGTGCTGCTGGAGAGAACCCTCACCTTATAATCTCTCAGATGGACACCGGTTAAAGAGGGGTAGATCTTCTCCAACGCCTTTCTCAGAGCCGTATCCAGGGCATTGACCGGCCCATCACCCTCGGCGGCCATATATTGCTCTTCACCATCTACTACCACTCTCACCGTAGCCTCCGAGAGGACCCGCCCGTCCTTCCTTTTTTCCACAATGGTGCGGAATCCTTCCAGTTGGAAGGGATCTTCATATTTTTCCAGCAGTTTCCGGGCCAATATCTCGAATGAGGCCGAGGCAGCCTCGAACTGATACCCCTGGTTCTCAAGCCGCTTCACCTCGGCGAGCACCTGGGAGACGATAGGGTCGCCTTTCTTGACTCCGGGGTACAGTTTCTGCAATTTCTTGGCCACTGTGCTTCCACCGGATTGTTCGGAAAGCAGTAAGCGTCTCTCATTGCCTACCAGTTTGGGATCTATGTGCTCGAAAGACTCAGGCAGTTTCAGCACCCCGTCAATATGCGCCCCTCCTTTATGAGCAAAAGCACTTTCCCCCACGTACGGCTGCCGGAAATCGTGCGCCACATTGGCCACCTCACTGACAAAGCGGGAGACCTCCATCAAGTTTTGCAAAGCTTCTTTAGAGATGCAATCTTTTCTCAGTTTTAACATAATATTGGGAATGACGGTAGTTAAGTTAGCGTTCCCGCATCTTTCTCCCCAACCACCAAAGGTGCCCTGTACCTGAACAGCCCCAAGTTCCACTGCGATTATGGAATTGGCATCTGCCATTCCTGAATCGTTGTGGGCGTGAATACCAACAGGCAAGGCGATCTCTGCTTCCATCTGTTCAATTATCTGTTTCACATCGAGAGGCAAGCAGCCACCGTTTGTGTCACACAAAACCAGAATCTCGGCCCCTCCGTTCTGGGCCGCAGCTAAGGTCTTGAGGGCATATTGAGGATTACTCCTATATCCGTCGAAGAAGTGTTCAGCATCATAGATAACCCGTCTCCCCTGGGAACCGAGGAAAACCACCGAGTCTTCTATCATCTTGAGATTTTCATCCAAGGTGGTCTTAAGCACTTTGGTCACATGCAGATCCCAGCTCTTACCGAAGATGGTCACCACTTCCGTCTCTGCTCTCAACAGGGTGTCCAAGATCACATCCTTTTCAGGCCTGTTAGCAGCCCTTCTGGTGCTGCCGAAGGCAGTGATTTTAGCGGTGTGAAACCGACAATTCTTTGCCCGAACAAAAAACTCTAAGTCCCTATGATTAGTAGGATTAGGCCACCCTCCTTCTATGTAATGGACGCCCAATTGGTCCAATTTCTGAGCGATCATCAGCTTGTCCTCTACGGAAAGCGATATCCCCTCGGCTTGAGCTCCATCACGAAGGGTGGTGTCGTATATCTCTATTCTTGACATTTTTCTCCTCGGAAGTGTTTTTGCAGAAGCTTAAGAACCCTTAGAGGGTGTCAAAAAAATAGTAATGGTTATATGAAACCACGGAGAATACAGAGTTTTTGATTCCTTTTTCTCAGTGTCCTCCTTGTCTTTGTGGTTAAGAATCAGCTGATTTCACACCCACAGATTTCTGTCCAGACTTCGATATTGAATGGCTTCGGATATGTGTTCGGGGCGAATATCCGGTGTTTCTTCTAAGTCGGCGATAGTGCGGGACACCTTCAGTATCCGGTCGTATGCTCGGGCAGAGAGCCCTAATTTGGTGATGGCCATCTTCAGCAGATCGCTCCCCTGTTGGGTTACCTTACAGAACTGGCGTATCTGTTTTGACTCCATGTGGGCATTACAAAACAGGTTCTTACGGTCCTTGAATCTTTCCAGTTGAATCCTTCTGGCCCGGTTAATTCTCTGGCGGATAACAACTGAGGGGTCTCCCTTAGGTTTTGCAGCTAATTCACTGTATTTGACCGCTGGCACCCGGCAGTCAAACTAAAGTTAACACTGTCTAACTTCTTAAGGATTGGTATCTTGCGAAAATAACAGAGGGCCTTTCTCTCTGCCCTGGCAATCACGATTCTTGCGACGAAGAGTCGAATGAATGCCTTCTGTTCCTCATAGCTCTTTGACCCAAATATCTCCTCAAAACTTCCAAGTAGGCTTAACACCTCTGCGATGGCTTTTTTTACAGCTATTTTTGGACTCTCCTGGGCTTCAAGGTTCTTTTTCTCTCGTTCCAGACTCTGGCGTTCTTTCTGTCTGGCGAGAAGTCTTTCTCTCACATTGCGATCGATGCCCTTTTCTTCAACAGTATCAAGGAGGTTATCTATTTTTGTGTCCAGCTGGACGATCCTTCGATTGAGGTTTGCGATCATGTTTCCCTGTCCTTCTTGCATCGCAGTTAGTTTTTGCTCTAATGATGTCCTAAGTTTGTCAATCCAAAACGGGCCATTCACCCGTTCCGCTATTTCACCAATCACGAAGTTGTCCATAAGGTCTCTCGGGATGTGGAAGCTAGTGCAGACTTCTGTGCCTTTGTATGTGTAGCCACCATCTTCATAATACCTGTAAACCTTTCCTGTTGGCGATTTGTGCGTGTGGCCGTGAAAGTAGTGTCCACAGTGGTCACAGACGATCAAACGAGTCAGACGATA
>DAOVPH010000055.1 GCA_030629295.1 Candidatus Latescibacterota bacterium
ACATTTCAGAGCCGTCTGGGAGGTAGTGCTCGATGAAGAGGGAGCCGAAAAACTACAACTGCTCTCCGGGACGATACCTCCTATCTGCAGGGCTTTTATCCCCCCTGAAGAGGAGGAAACAGGTTCGCCCTCAGAGCTTGTTTTAGACTTTCTCTACCGAACTGTAGACACCTTTGTTCGAGAATGCCTTTCTTCAGCAACAATCCTTCCCCTGCGTCCGGGCCGCCCACCTAAGGTTCTTCCCCTGCCGGAATTGTGGCTGAAAGCCCTCTGTTCCGATGACCCAGCCATTCACGCGCCCGCCAAAGAAGCAACCACCTTCTCCAAAGAGATAAAAACCTGGCTCCGACAGATCCAACCCGCGGACAGAACAGCTCCGTTCCGCACCTGCTTCAGGCTTGAACCTCCAGAAACAGAAGACCTATTCACTGCAAAAACCCGGAGGAGACGCGAAACCTGGTGGGTCAGCTTTCACCTTCAGGCCAACGACGACCGGAGTCTGCTGGTTCCCGCCGAGAAAGTCTGGCAGACCCGTTCTGGTATTCTCACCTTCTTAAAGCGGAGATTTGAGAATCCCCAGGAGCGGTTGCTTGCCGACCTGGGAAAAACCGCCCGCCTTTTTCCTGCCATCGAAGAAAGCCTAAAAACGGCCAGTCCTGTGGGACTGGCATTAGACACCAACGGTGCTTACACCTTCCTCCGACAGTCCGCACCCCTGTTAGAGCAGAGTGGGTTTGGCGTCTTGCTGCCACCCTGGTGGCAAAAACCCGCTGTTCGCCTTGGCGTAAAGCTGAAGGTAAAACCCAAGGCAGAGAGTAAAACATCCGGATCAGGACTCATGGGTGTAGGCGGGATCGTCAATTACAACTGGCAGGTTGCCTTGGGGGACCAGACCCTTTCCCCTGAGGAGTTCGAGAAACTTGCTGCCTTGAAGGTACCGTTGGTTCGGGTTCGGGGTCAGTGGGTAGAACTTAACCCGGCGGAGATTGAAGCGGCTATCGCCTTTTTTAAGGAGAGACACCGCGAAGGGGAAATGACACTGAGCGAGGCGATGCGTCTGGGTCTGGGCCAGGAGCGCTCCGAGGTCGGTCTCCCCGTCGTTGGCATCGAGGCTGCAGGCTGGGTTGGAGATCTGTTGAACAGGGTCTCCGGCGATCTGAAGATCACCGTCTTGAAATCCCCTCGAACCTTCCGGGGAAGGCTTCGTCCCTATCAGATTAAAGGCTTTTCCTGGCTCGTTTTTCTCAAGCAGTTTGGGTTTGGAGCCTGTCTTGCTGATGATATGGGCCTGGGCAAGACAATCCAGTTCATCGCCTTGATGCTCCACGAACGGATAACCAGACGACAAAAGCTGAAGCCCACGCTTCTGATCTGCCCCACCTCTATAGTAGGAAACTGGCACAGGGAGATCGAACGCTTCGGTCCTTCCCTTAAGGTGATGCTTCACCACGGCACAGATAGACTATCAGGCAAGGCATTTGAGAAGAAGGTCAAGAAGCACAACTTGGTTATCAGCACCTACGCCTTAGCTCATCGTGATAAGGAGCTATTTTCTGCTGTTCACTGGCAGTGCGTGGCGCTTGACGAGGCCCAAAACATCAAGAACCCGGCGGCGAAACAGACTCAGGCCATCAGGAAGATTCACGCCAACTACCGGGTCGCCCTGACCGGTACACCGGTAGAAAACCGGCTGTCCGAACTGTGGTCAATAATGGAGTTTCTTAACCCAGGCTACTTGGGTTCGGCAAAGGATTTCCGAACCCGGTTTGCCGTTCCTATTGAGAGATATCGCAACCGAGGACAGGCGGAAACCCTCAAACATTTGATTCAACCCTTCGTCCTTCGGCGGATGAAATCCGACCCCACCATCATCAATGATCTGCCAGAGAAGATGGAGATGAAGGTCTTCTGCAACCTCACCGGTGAACAGGCCTCTCTGTATCAGGCCGTGGTGGATGAGATGATGGAGAAGATCGAAGACTCTGAGGGGATCGAGCGCAAAGGTCTGGTGCTCTCCACATTGATGAAGCTCAAACAGGTCTGTAACCACCCGGCTCAGTTTGTCCGGGACAGAAGTACGCTGCCAGGACGTTCCGGCAAGCTCACCCGTCTGGTGGAGATGTTAGAAGAGGTGCTGGAAGAAGACAACAAGGCGCTGATCTTCACCCAGTTTGCCGAGATGGGAACGATGCTTCGCCATCACCTTCAGGAGACCACTGGAGTGGAGACGCTATTTCTTCACGGTGGAACTCCCAGAAAACAGCGAGATAGAATGGTCCAGCGTTTCCAGGCAGACCGCCACGGTCCGCCGCTTTTTATCCTCTCACTTAAGGCCGGTGGCCTCGGCCTGAACCTAACTGCAGCTAACCAGGTCTTTCACTTCGACCGCTGGTGGAATCCAGCAGTGGAAAACCAGGCCACCGACAGGGCCTTCCGGATCGGACAGAAGAAGAATGTGCAGGTCTACAAGTTCGTTTGCATCGGGACTCTGGAAGAGCGGATTGATCAAATGATCGAGCAGAAAAAGGAGTTGGCAGAGAGCATTATCGGCACCGGCGAAGCCTGGCTCACCGAGATGTCCACAGAACAGTTGAAAGAGATATTCACCCTGAGCAGAGAGGCAGTTGGAGAATAAGAGTCTCACCGCAAAGCAAGCTTTGCGGTGAAAAAAAAGGAGTTGGTATGTCACGATGGGATAACTACTGGGGTCACTATTCTCCGGCTGTGCCCAGAAAAGTCAAGAATGGCATCAAGACCAAGAGCCAGCACGGGCAAATCGGCGAGACCTGGTGGTCTAAACGCTGGATTGCTGTGCTGGAATCGTTCAATATGGGGGCGAGACTGACCCGAGGCCGCTCTTATGCCCGCAGGGGACAGGTAGTTTCCATTGACATCGAGAAGGGCGTTGTCTCTGCCAGGGTTCAAGGCACGCGATCGAGGCCCTATTCTATCCGCATCCGACTGGATCCTCTCTCAGAGAAAGATTGGGAGAGAGTGACAGACGCTATGGCTTCCCAGGCGATCTTTGCGGCCAAGTTGCTTTCTGGTGAGATGCCCCAGAACATCGAGGAGGCCTTCGGTCAGGCCAAGACCTCCCTTTTTCCCACTTCGATTAAAGAACTTCACACCGACTGTTCCTGCCCCGACTGGGCCAATCCTTGCAAACACATCGCTGCAGTCTACTACCTGTTGGCAGAGCGTTTCGACCAGGATCCCTTCCTGATCTTCAAATTGCGAGGCAAAACGAAGGATGAGATCATCCAGGTGCTCCGAGAAAAGCGTGCGGCAGCACTGCCGGAGGAAGTAGCCTCTGGGAAGGAAGAAATCACCGGAGAGGAAATTCCTCCCTTGGAAGAATGCCTTGACGCCTTCTGGGAAGCAGGGGAGGCGTTGGATTCCTTTTCAGTGAATCCTACCCCACCTCAGGTGGAGAACGCTGTGCTCAAGAGATTGGGGGAGAGTCCTTTCAAGGTCAGAAGGCGGAACATTGCCTCTCTTCTGGCGAAGGCCTACAGTGTAGTCAGTAAGACTGCGCTGCAAAAAGCAGGGGGAGAGATGTAGGCGAGCACTCCGGGGTTCGCTTTCGTATTTTTCAAGAAACTGAACACTGAACAACACTGAAAATCACTAAGGGAATATTGAAATTAGGGCATTGAATTCGGCGGAATTCGGTGACCTCCAGTGTTCAATTCAAAAGTGCAAAACTGCACCCGGGATATTCGTTGATAAAATTGACTTGACTTAAGCAGCGAAATTCGCTATTTTAGTTTCAATGAAATATCAATTTATAAGTTGTAGTTGTAGGTTGGGTTGAGGAACGAAACCCAACAATTCATCTATATTATGTTCTCTGTAATATCAATTTAGGGAGGTGATTACAGTGAAGACAGTGACGATTCCTGTTAAGCAAGGGAGACTTCTTCTTGACCAGGAACTTCTTAAGGAAGCTGGGATAGAGGGCAGTTCGGAGGTAGCAGTGGAAAAGGGACGGATTGTTATTTTACCTTTGCTCAGCAAGGAGGCTAAAGAGGCCCTTTTGAGATTTGGCAAAGATGCCCCAGAGGGAAGATGGGATAAAGCCTCGGAACAGCACGATGAGTATCTTTACAGGAGAAAACAATGATATTTGTGGATACCAGTGCTTGGATCGCTATGTGGAACAGAAAAGACGAGAACCATCAAACCGCTTTAAAATTTAAGGATAAAATAACATCCTCTGGGCGTTCCCTTCTGACAAGCAATTACGTGTTAGACGAAACATATACATTACTTCTGTTGAATGTGGGATACAAAGGAACAATCGAGTTTAGGCACCATTTTGAGGAGCTTCGGGACTTAGCTGCAGTGGCTGTGTACTTTGTAAGCGAGGAGGTAGAAGCAGAGGCCTGGGAAATATTCGAGAGGTTCAATTTGGATAAACAATGGTCATTTACTGACTGCACAAGCAAGGCGATAATGGAAAGAGAAGGCTTGACAGAGGCCTTCGCCTTTGACCGTCACTTCGACCAGATGGGGTTTGTGAGGAGTCCTTGACAGCACTCGGTAATAGGTGCTCGTTGTTGGGTTCGCTTGCCCCAACCTACGAAACTGATAACCAAGAACATATTATACGAGGAGGTCACTAATGGGTAGAGCAATAACTGTGGAAGTCCCGGACGGTCTGGTCAACCAGTTGCCGAAAAGCAACGTTGAGATTCGAAAAATTCTGGAACTTGGTCTTAGGGAATATTCACGCAAGAAACTGGAAGCCAGAAAAGGTTCTGTAGTCGATGAGACTTATGGAGCAGTTAGAGTGAGAAGTCACAGAGATTTAGCGCAGATTATGGAGGAGACCAAATATGGGACTTCAGAGTTTGACAAGCTTGGAAAAGTCTGAGAAGGTGTTCGTTGATTCTAACATTCTAATCTATCATTTGACGCAAGATGAGCTTTATGGGGAGTTATCCAGAAACTTTTTGAAGAGAATCGAAGAGGGTGAGCTTCCAGGCTATACCGCGCCTGTTGTTGTATCTGGGGTACTGTTTATGTTTATTAAGGTTTGGATTATGGGGCACAAAGGGATTGCGCCAGGAAAGATAATCCAGTACTTAAAGAGAAACCCTGAGGTCTTGGGGGAGATAGACTTAGGCGAACCTATAGAGTTAGTTTCAACTCTGGAGATGTTGCCAACGACCCAGGAAACGATAAGTCATTCCCACGCCTATATCTCAAAATATCACCTTCTTCCTAATGATGGCATCAAGCTATCATTAATACGGAAAAATGGCATCAGGAATCTCGCTACCCAAGGTAGTGACTTTAATAATGTAGATATCATAGACGTTTGGAAGCTGAAGATTCATGGTGGAAAATAGTAGTTGTAGGTTGGGTTGAGGGACGAAACCCAACAATTTATCGAGGGGTGCCAATGCAATACCTTTTGTCGGGTTCGCTGCGCTTAAGCAAACTTACAATACTACGCTTAGAGTGTTATCCGTACGGATTATCTATGTGCGATTACCTATGCACAGAAAGGAGAGCTCAGATGAGAACGACTTGTTTACTTCAGAGTATCCTCGTAGCCCTGATTGTGGCAGTTTTTGGTCTCATAGTTCCAGGCAGCATATCTGCGAAGACTATCCGTGTTGACCTGAATGGTGGTGGGGATTACCTAACTATTCAAGAAGGGATAGATACGGTGAGTGACGGCGATACTGTTCTGGTAATAGATGGGATATATACCGGTGTTGGAAACAAGGATTTGGATTTTAACGGCAAGCCAATTGTAGTAACCTCGGAGAACGGAGCGAAGTTCACGATCATAGATTGCCAGGAAGAAGGTATAGGGTTCTATTTCCGCAACAGCGAGGGTTTAACATCGGTGGTAAGAGGTTTTACAATAAGGAATGGCAAGGCCACCATTTCCGACATGATTCTCGGCGGGATTCATTGTCATGAATCTTCTCCCACTATTACAAACAACATTATCACTGATAGCCCTGGGGTAGCCATCACCTGTGGGAACGGCTGTGCTGCACTCATTACAAACAATGTGATTGTTAACACCTACGGTAATGTATGCGCGGGACATGGTTCTTCTCCCAAAATCATAAATAACGTGATTGCTGGAAATAGCGAATGGGGCATATGGATTGTTGTGAACTCCACTCCAATCATTATGAATAATATTATCGTTAATAATCGTCAGGGAATCAGCAGGGGGTGGGAGGGAGGCGAACCAACGATTTTATACAATGATGTATGGAGTAGTCCTGACGGGAATTATGTTTCTCATGTAGGTCAAATCTCTTCTGATTTGGGCGATATTTCAGAAGATCCTCTTTTTGTTGATCCTGAGAACGGTGATTACCATCTTCAGCCTGGTTCACCTTGCACAAATGCCGGGCACCCTGATGTTGCCTACAACGACCCCGATGGCACCCGGAACGACATAGGCGCATACGGCGGTCCGGACGCTGCCGGATGGAGTGCTTTTGTGGAAAGGACAAAGGGCGACATCAATGCCGACGCTGTGGTTGATGTCCGTGACGCCATCCTCTGCCTGAGGATTGCGGCGGGACTGGCACTGGCGACAACCGAAACAGCAGTGCGCATCACCCCCACTGCCTACGAGAAATGGGCAGCCGATATGGACGGCGATGGCAAGATCACCTCCGCCGATGCCCTGCTCATCCTGTACGAATCCGTGGGCAGACTGATAGCCGAGCCCAAGCTGCTGGCTTCAAGCAATCTGGAGACCACAGTAAAGCTACCACAGATCACCGCTCTCCCCGGCCAAACCGTGACTGTGCCCATCCTGGTGGAGGGCTGCCGGGATGTCTTTGGGGCAGACATAAAGCTGGTCTACGATCCCGTTTTCTTAACGATCCTTGGGGTAGAAACCGGTGCCTCAGGTTCTCTGATGGCAGTCAACACCCAGAATTCTGGCCAGATAGTGGCGGCGCTGGTTAATCCAAAAGGTATGGTGGGCGGAAACGGCGAGATCATCAGGGTGACTCTCCAAGCAAAGGGAGAGGTCTCCAGCGGGGTCTACCTTTGCCGGTTGGTGGCAGACGGTGAGCACTGGAGCAGAACCGTAAAGATAGTTCTACTGAGATGACTTGAGAGGGGCGACCGGCCGGTCGCCCCTGCATAGTAGTTGTAGGTTGGATTGAGGAACGAAACCGAACAATTCATCGAGACGTGCCAATGCAATACCTTTTGTTGGGTTTGTTTAACCCAACCTACAAAACTTTAGTTATCTTGCGATAGGAAAAGAAACCTAAACAGTAATGGTAGAAAACCACATTTTTTTTGAAGTCCCTACACCTATTGGGTGTCGTATCCAGATGACAATCTCTTCTTGGGAGTTTATTATCACCGTTAAGCATCCGGTAATGCGTGGCTGTGAGGAAGATGTGGAGAATACTTTACGAGAGCCAGACGAAATAAGACGGAGCCGAAGTGACCCCAATGTCTATCTATTTTACAGAGCAAAACGTTTAGGGCGGTGGATTTGTGTGGTGGCAAGGCGGCTCAATGAGGAGGGTTTTGTGATTACAACTTATCCGACAGATAATATCAAAGAAGGAGAGCGAATATGGAGCAAGTAAAGGTATTTTACGATAAAGCAGGAAATACTCTGACTGTCTGGTTTGGGAATCCCCAAGATGAGTATAGCTGTGAAGAAACCGGTGATGAAGTCATTTTAATGAAAGATTCCAATGGGCAGGTCATCGGGTTTGAGAAACTTAATTTCTCCATTCCTGTGGCTGAGCGCTTGAACGTTGCTTTTGAGGCCGTCAGTTGAGATTGTCCAGGCTTTGTAGTCTATACGTGCCGATTCACCCAATCTACAAAACTTCTGTTGAATGTAGGATACAAAAGCATGGTGAAAGGCCTTACTACTGTTTGGGAAGATCGGATGCTGGACGATACATCTTCGCATTCTTTGTGCTGAAGAGAGGAGAGAAGGCGTTAATCGTGAGTGCCAGGGATATGACCAATGCTGAGCGGAGATACTATGGGAGGGGGGCAAACTCATGAGCAAGATGCCAAACTTTGCTACACTGGACGAAGAGGCGGAGTTCTGGGAGGACCACAGCCTCACTGAGTACATGGACGAGTTGGAGGACGTAGAGTTTGAGGTCGATGCGATGCCGGAAGACACTGTCCTTACGATTCAGGTGAGTCCTCATCTGATACGGCGACTGAAAGAAGTGGCCAAAATTCAAGGTACATCTCTACGGGGGCTCCTACGCAAATGGGTTGAATCGCTTGGGGATAGTTAGCCCCACATATCACAGGCCTTTTAGTATTTGTAGGTTGGCTTGAGGGACGAAACCCAACAATTCATCGAGACGCGCCAATGCGATACCTTTTGTTGGGTTGGCTACGCTTAACCCAGCCTACGAAACCTAACAGGTTTACAGGTTTGTAGTAAACATTAAAAGCAGGAGAAAGGCAATGAAGGTAGAAACAGCAACAATTGAGATCCCCCGCGAAGTAACACACGCAGCGAGGATGACGGTCGAAGAGCTGAAAATAGAGTTGGCGGTGCACCTGTATGAACAAGGAAAACTCTCTTTTGGTAAGGCCAGGGAACTAGCAGGTATGACCGTGTGGGAGTTTCAGCAGTTGGTAGGAAGCAGGAAGATTCCTGTGCACTATGACATCCAGGATTATGAGGAAGACATCAAAACCTTAAAAGGGTTAGGGCGCTTGTGAAAGTCATCAGCAACGCCTCCCCGTCGGTTTGCTTGGCACGCATAGGACAGCTTGATCTGTTAAGGCAACTCTACGGTGAGATTAGCATACCCGATGCAGTTTGGGGTGAGATTGTGGTGGATGGTGTGGGGCAGCCAGGTGCTAATGAGGTGAAGCAAGCCGATTGGATAAAAAGGCGTAGCGTCGGTAACATTCAGCTAATCCTTGCCCTGCAGCAGGAGTTGGACAATGGTGAGGCAGAGGCGATTGCCTTGGCTGTTGAGTCAGAAGCTGACCTACTCATCATTGATGAAAGGCTTGGACGGGATGTGGCACGACATTTTGGGCTGAATATTAGCGGCCTAATTGCGGTCTTAATAGAGGCAAAACACAAAGGGTTGATTGATGAAGTTGAGGGATACTTGGATAAAATGAGGGATGTAGCTGGATTTCGGGTAAGCGATGAGCTTTACAGAAGGGTCTTGACAGATGAAGATGAAAGGGAGAAACATTAAGTGCTATATCCTGCCCCATCCATAGAGTAGTAGTTGTAGGTTGGGTTGAGGCACGAAACCCAACAATTCATCGAGACGTGCCAATGCAATACCTTTTGTTGGGTTCGCTACGCTTAACCCAACCTACAAAACTCAAAATCTGTGGAAATTAGCCTTATCTGCGTTCTATTCTTGCAATACTCAAGACTTAGGGAGGGATAAACTATGGCGGACAGGACGATGGCGCTGCCAGAGC
>DAOVPH010000077.1 GCA_030629295.1 Candidatus Latescibacterota bacterium
GGCCTGACCCCCCCCCCCACCGGCGTGGGTAAGAAGACAAGATCAGGTTTGTCAAATCGCTTGTCCCTAATTTCCTTCACACTGCCCTCAAAAAGAGAGTTTTGACCTAACCCAGGTCATTTGCTCTCTCTGCTAACCTCAAGTGGGACAGAGTAGCTTCCGGAGAGGACAAAATCAGTTCCGATCTCCTTTTTTACAATGACCGTGCCGGTAACAGAGCCAATCTGGCCTGTCTGCTTTGAGGACTCCATAATCGCCAAGATCGACGCTGGCAGGGATGGCATCTCTCTGGCCTCAACGGTTAGTCCCTTTTCCGGACGGAAAAGCTGCACGATTAAGGTGTTGTTTTTCTCCTCACTGTTCAGGATCTGGAGCAGGTGAGTCAGATTTTTAGGCCTATACTTATCTGGGGCGCGTTTCTCCTCCCAGGCTCTATAGGTCCGGGCGTCGCCCACCCAGAGTAGGATTTTCCCCTCAGGCACATCTTCGGGGATTTGCAAAGGAATTTTCCGAAAGAAACGCTGGCCAAGGTACTGTTCCAGCGTAACCGTTGCCTGGACCTCTTCTCCTGGTCTGACAGTTTTTTTGTCCACTCGCACCCCCTTGATCCAGGCGGATCTTATCCTCTCCTGGACTTCAATGTCAAACCTCACATCCTTGATTCTCACCTTTTTGAATGGGTTCTGAACTATAGCGTAAAGCGGAGAGAGCAGATGCAGACAGGTGTGGTAAACGGCCTGATGGCCGGAATAGAGATTCTGCAGCCGGAGATCAGGGTAACCCTCTATCTGGATGCACAATTGTGCCTCAATGGCGGCGTCACCACGGATTTTCTCGGCGACCAAGATTGTATTGTACAGACTGTAGAGGGTGAAGTAAGGGCACAGCTCACGGTCTCTGATCACCTGGAACTGGTATTTTTCCCTTTCAGAGGCAGAGCCAATCCGCACCACTACCGGAAGCATATCGGGCATCCGGCCCACGACCCCGGCAACAGCAGGGTAGCGGTCCTGCTGGATGGTCCCCAGAACCTGAGTCGCCGCCCCCAATTTGAAGGAGAAGGCTTGAGAGGGCATAACATCGTGGATATAAGCCCCGGTCATAGGAAAACTGGTGGAGCCGGAGAGAAACATCGGATGTCCAAAGGCAACCACCTGATCGCCCCGGCGATAGGTGAGGGTGCCAATGCCGGTGGCGTTCAGATCGCCGCCGACCAACTGCACCCCTAACGGAGAACCCGGCTCAAGGGTGAGATCGTCCGGCTGTTGCGCCGAAGTCCCGCCCCCTTGCAGGGGAATAAGTCCCCATTCAGCCAACTGCGGGGCCATCCGTTCAATAACCTCAGAGTCAAAACCGCTTAACACCAGGGGGGTGGCAATGGGTTTCAGAGTTGCCCCCTGGAGTCCTTCTACCTGGGGATTGGCCAGAGCGATCTCTTTGGGCACCAGAATGGCTGTTTGGGAAGAGGCCAAGGGATAAATCTGCTGGGGAAGGGAGCCCATCTCTTCCTGCCGGCCTTCTCGCATCACATTTAGCATTTCGGCTATAGGGGTGATGCCGGCGATAGGCTCTTTGGCAAAAGACCAGGTGTAGGCCACCGCACCGATTAATTTGCCTTCCACATAGACTGGACTTCCGCTCATCCCAGCGATGACCTGACCTGTTCTGGCCAGTGCTCCTCCGGGCTTGCCGGAGAGTTTGGCTAAGATGAGGTCACTTTTGGCGTTCCAGTTTCTCAGCACCCCTAAGATCTCTACATCGAACTCCTCGATTCGGGTGCCCTGGAAGACGGTCTTTCCTACCCCCTTCATTCCACGTTGAAGTTGGTCCACAGACATAATGGGAATCTCTGCCGAGTGGAGTGTGGGGGAGACCAACAACTGCAGAGCAGTTAAACAAACCAGAAATGTACGCAAGGATAGCCTCCTTTCTGTGTTATCAGGTAAAAAAGCGGAACATCAACAACAGGTAAAGACAATAGAAGCCAAACAGGATAGCTCCTTCCCAGCGGTAGATTTTGCGTCCAGTGGTACTGAACAGCACACACAGGCCCATAAGGAGGAGCATAAAGGGGAAGTCAAGCACCTGGGTTTGCCTTTGAATGGAAAGGGAGCGGACAAGGCTGGAGGCTCCTAAAACCCAGAACATATCCAACACATTAGCTCCGATAACATTGCCCACGCCCAGATCCCCATGCCCTTTGGCTATCGCCGTCAGGGAGGTGACATACTCCGGCAGAGAGGTTCCCACGGAGACTAAGGTGAGGGCGATAATCAACTCAGGCACTCCCAGCCAACGGGCTATTACTGCGGCATTCTGCACTAACAGGACGCTGCCTAAGCCCACGCTAATCCCACCAATGCAGAATCGCTGAATTGCAGAAGACTTTTGCCAGGAGCACCGCTCTTCAGGTATTGTTTTTGATCCGTTATTTACTGCAGAATCGCGCTTTTCCCCGGAGTTCCGGAGGGAGTACCAGATATAGCATACCAGTCCGACAAGCAGAGTCAGCCCATTTAGCTGAGATAGTTGTCCGTTGAAAGCCAGCAGGGTGGCTGAGATGCCGGCAGCGAGCATAAATGCTCCCTGGCGCAGGGCCGGTTTCTTCTGCACGACCATTGGTCTGATGAGCACAGAAGTGCCAAGAATGAGGCCAATGTTACAGACAGCGGAGCCTATGGAATTACCCACAGCAGTCTCCGGGTGGTTCATTAAACTGGCGATGAAGGATACACAGAATTCAGGGAAAGTGGTAGCCACGCTCACGATGGTAGCCCCAATTACGATCTTGGGAACCCCGGTGGCTTCTGCTATGGTGATGGCAGAACCTACAAACCAGTCAGTCCCCCTGGTGATAATCAAGAATCCGGCTAAGAATAGGAGTATATTTACCCAAAGAGGTAAGGTCTCAAAAAACTGTTCCATTGAAGGGTTCTCCTTGTTGTGTTCAAGAATAACGAAATTCTAATTCAATGTCAAGTGCAAACAGCAATCTTGCCAGATTAGCGTTCATGCGGGTTTCCTGTAGGGGCGCACCTGTGTGTGCGCCCCTAATTCGGGCAGACACATAGGTCTGCCCCTACATCAGGGCAGGCACGGTGGCCTGCCCCTACCTGAACCCAAAAAGCCCAACGGTGAGAGTTGTACTCCACTGCTGGGCTTCCAAAAGGGGCATTGCCCTTAAGCTCGTTGTCTAACTTTATCTCAGAATTCTACCATCACCTTAAGATTTCTATCTTTGTTCTCATCTGCCTCCCGGTATGCCTGGGGCAAGTCTCCAAATTTGAACCTGTTGGTGATCATCTCCTCCGGGGTGATCTTACCCGAGTTGATCAGTTCAATGGCGGTTAAGAAATCTTCTTGCATATACATAAGTGTCCCTATCATCTCCAGTTCTCTGTCCTGAAGCAGTCCTATGGAAAGCGGGGGGCGTCCGCCGACGACCCCGACAACGATGATCCTCGAGCCTTTTCGGGCCGTCTGGATGGCCGTCTCTAAGGGTTGTTCTGCGCCCACGCATTCGAAGATCAGATCGGCACCATCTTTGCCGAATTCCTGGCTTACGGCGGTGGGAATATCCTGGTGATAGGCGTTGACCACGCAGTCGGCCCCCAGTCTGCGGGCGGCTTTCAATCTAAAATCAACAATATCGGTGATCATCACCTTCGCAGCCCCCAGGCCCTTGGCCACTTGCATAGTCAGAAGTCCAATGGGTCCGGCGCCCAAGATGACGGCCGTGCTCCCTTCTTTTAGGGCTGCTTTTTTGACTGCATGCACCCCTACTGCTGTGGGCTCTACCATTGCCCCTGCTTCAAAGGATATCTCATCAGGAAGGGGAATCACCTTCTGGGCGGGTACGGCGAAGAAGTTGCGATGGCACCCGTCGGTCTGAAATCCCATCACCTTCAGGTTATCGCAGATATTATACTTACCGTGACGACAGGGATAGCATTTTCCACATACCAGGGAAGGTTCCACAGTGACCTTTCTGCCCGGGCTTAAGCCGACAACACCCTTGCCCACGGAGGCAACTAATCCGGCAAATTCATGCCCTTGGATTATAGGATAGGAGGTAAAGGGGTGCTTTCCCCGCCAGACATGAATATCAGAACCGCAAACGCCGCAGGTCTTGACCTCAATCAGAACCTCTCCAGGTTTAACCTGGGGTTTGGGCACTTGGCTGAAAACGATCTTTCCTGGTTGTATCATCGTCGCTTGTAACATGGGAGTGTAACCTCCGAGAAAGTGTTAAGTTCAACGGCGGATATCACCAAGGCGTAGGATAGGTGTCGATTTTCTTAAATGCCTCTGCATATTTGACCCCGATATCAGCGCCTCTCATCAGAGCTCTTCCTGTTATTCGCTGCATCAAACTGCTGAGAAAATCTGTTCTCTGCTGTGAGACTTGGGCTTTCATGGCCGTTACTTTCTGATCAAAGGTATCGGTGATGTCCACACAGAAGGAATACTCGTCGAAACCTGTTATAATCTCGAATAGCCAGACATTGGGAGTATGCCATCTTTTGCCTAATTGCTTCTCCATGATCTCTTCTGCTGCCTGGTAGGCTGCTCCTGGGACTATGCCTTTAATCGCGTTATGGTCTTTGTGGGTGTCTTTGGAATGGGTGAGAATCAGATCCGGCCGATAATATCTTATCAATCTGATAGTCTCCTGGTATGTCCCTCTGTCGTTGGTGACTCCCTGACTGGGTTTATCTAAGATCACTCTTTCTCTTATCCCCAGTATTTTATCGGTCGCTGCTGTCTCTTTTTCTCTTTTCTGCTTCATTTTATCCTGTTCTTCCTTGCTTCGGGCAGCAGTGGCTCCATAGGTGTATGTTACCACATAAACAGCCTTACCAGCCTTACTGAGACGGGCGATAGTTGCCCCGCAGCCGATTATCTCATCATCAGGATGGGCAGCGAAGACCAAGACCCGGTTGAATAAATCTTCTATCTTCATAGAGCAACATCTCCTTTTTCTTTAAGTTATCAAAGACTTAGACTTGTTCACCCAAGAACACAACTATTCACGGACACTGCCCAGAGCCTAAATATACAGCAAAATTCATCTTTCACAAGAAAAAAAGAGAGCTTTGCGTTGAAAATCAATGGCGAGAAGTCCACAGGACGGCGGATATGAGGATTTTGGGTTGACTTTTCCATTTATATATTTTATATTTCGGTATTATTCTGAAGTTGAATGATCTTAACCTTAATCTGGTCTTCCAAAACCACAACAGCACTATGGCTAATCTTAGGAAAGTTTTTCTCATCGCCGGTGCCAGACCGAATTTTATGAAGGTCGCTCCCATCTGGGAGGAGATGAAGAGATACCCGGATCGGTTTCAGCCCGTCTTTGTCCATACCGGCCAACACTACGACGACCAGATGTCCCGGGTTTTCCTCCAGGATTTAGAGCTGCCCCAACCGGATATATACCTGGGTGTGGGCTCGGGGAGCCAGGGGGTTCAGACAGCCAGGATAATGATCGAGTTCGAGAAGGCGATGGACAGAGAGAAACCCGACTTGGTGATGGTAGTCGGGGATGTGAACTCTACGTTGGCCTGTGCGTTGGTTGCCGTCAAGATGTATGTCCCGGTCGCCCATGTGGAGGCTGGCTTGAGGAGTTTCGACAGGACGATGCCCGAGGAGATAAACAGGATTCTCACCGATCAGCTCTCAGATTATCTGTTCACCACTTGTGAGCAAGCCAATGAGAACCTCAGCAGAGAAGGCATTGCGGGAAAGAAGATACATCTGGTGGGGAATGTGATGATACAATCTTTGCTGAGGTATCGCCAGGGGGCAGAGAGATCCCCTATCTTGGCAGAACTCGGTTTGAACAGAGGCGAATACTGTTTGCTTACGCTTCACCGGCCGTCAAATGTGGACCAAAGAGAAACATTTCAAAGAATATTAGAGGCTCTGGCCTGGATTCAACACAAGATAAAAGTTGTCTTTCCAGCCCATCCCAGAACGCAGAAGCAAATGAAACAGTTTGGGTTTGATAATGCAATGTCCCAATCGTCAAATAACCTTATGATTACTGATCCTTTCGGTTATCTTGACTTTCTCTGTCTGGAAATGAATGCTAAGTTCCTATTGACTGATTCAGGTGGGCTCCAAGAGGAAAGCACTTTCTTTGGCATCCCTTGTTTGACTCTAAGGGAGAACACTGAGCGGCCGGTCACTGTTACTCAGGGGACTAATATCCTGGTTGGCACTGATCCGACGAGGATAGTCAAAGAAGCCCTGGACATTTTGAAGGGTAATGGGAAGAGAGGGGAAGTTCCTGAATTTTGGGATGAGGGGGTAGCTCATAGGATAGTCGAGGTGCTTGTGGGGTGAAAGTCTTGATATTTCAACTATTTTTTCTCCCCCTCCCCTTCGTCCCCTCCCCCAGGGGAGGGGATATGTGATTTCTTACGAACTGATCAGAGTTGTAGGTTGGGTTGAGGCACGAAACCCAACAATTAAGCTAAGGCAAGAAATATTTGTCTCTTATTTCTCCAATTGTGGTAATCTTTGTGAAAGTTCACAGTTTCTTATTGACTCCGATCTGATAGATTGCTATATTTAGGTCAGTTTATCCTGCTAAAGGTGATGCCATGCGTTGAAGCCGGATGGTTCGACAAGAGTGGTAAGGGACCCGAACCGTGACATTCATATCACGGCAAGAGGGTTGAAAGTGCAAGGCTAAGGAGTCCTTAACCTCAAGCTTATGAAGCCAAGCTGATGGACATTAAGAGGGAAATATCGTTAGGGATCAAAGAAGTCGGCGGCGATATTGTAGTAGCCGGATACTTGTTCGGCTCCACATTAAAGCGGCACAAGTTTAAAGGGGACCTTGATATTGGGCTTTTAATCGAAGAAGATGCCCTGAAGGATGGGGCCCTTAAGGTCCAAAATAGAATCTATTTGGGCCTGCGGGACTGCTTGAACAGGGAGGACATAGATGTAGTGATCCTGAACATCGCCCCTCCGCTTTTTAGATATGGAGTGATAAAGGAGGGGGGTTTGGTTTATGAAAAGGACAGAGATCGGCGGATAGAATTTGAGGTCAGGACTATGCTTGAGCATTTCGACTTTTTGCATATCAGGAGAATGTTCTGGCAGGATAGGTTGGAGAGACTGAAGGATGGAAGATTTGCAAAACCACATCATTAAGGAATTGATAGGGCTGATAGAAGAAGAGCTCATTCTTCTGGGGGGCAAACAAAAGGTTTCGCCGGAGGAATACTTAAACGACCTGGAGCTTCAGCACACAGTGGAACGTGCACTTCAGAACGCAATACAGGCGTGTATCGACATTGGGGTCAGGATAATATCGAAGATGTCCTTCAGGAAGGCAGAAAGCTATCATGATATCTTCGATGTTTTGTCTCAGCAGAAGATGATCTCCCCGGATTTAAGAGACAGGATGCATGAAATGGTGGGATTGAGAAACGCATTAGTCCA
>DAOVPH010000130.1 GCA_030629295.1 Candidatus Latescibacterota bacterium
ACCACGCTCAATATGTGCTGGTGAAACAATTGGCCTCCCAGCACAGAAACCTCTGTGTAGTGGGCGATGACGATCAGAGCATCTATGGGTGGAGGGGGGCAGATATTCGTAATATCCTTGACTTTGAACGGGACTACCCGGAGGCAAAGGTGATCCGACTGGAGCAGAACTACCGCTCCACTAAAAGCATCTTAGCAGCAGCCAGCGCAGTGGTGGAAAACAACCTGGGACGAAAAGGGAAAACCCTCTGGACCGAGAAAGCAAAGGGAGATAAACTCACCCTTTTCGAATGTGCAGACGAAAGAAATGAAGCAGCGCGAATCGTCGAGACCATCCTGGAAGAGAAAAGCTGCAACGGCCGCTCATTGAATGACTTTGTCATCCTCTACCGTACCAACGCCCAGTCGCGGGCGTTAGAAGATGGACTGAGACGAAGGGGCATCCCCTACATCATAGTTGGCGGCCTGCGGTTCTATGAACGCAAAGAGGTGAAGGATATATTAGCCTATCTAAAGTTAATCTGTAATCCTGTGGATTCGGTAAACTTAAGTCGCATCATTAACATTCCTCGCCGGGGCATCGGTGGGATCACCCTGGCCAAAGTGGAGGAGTTTGCCACCGGGGTAGGGGTCTCTCCTCTTCAGGCTTTGATGCAGGCTGAACAGATAGAGGGACTGTCGGCAGCGATGAGGAAGCGGCTTAAGGATTTCGCCGAACTGATCGCTTTCTTCGCCAAAGCCAAGGGTGCTACCCCGGCAGATCGGCTGGCAGCGGAGGTAGTGGAGAGAATTGGCTATATACAGGAGCTGAGACGGGAGGGAACTCTGGAGGCTCAGATCAGGGAGGATAATGTCCGGGAACTTCTCTCCGGAATCACGGAATTCGTGGAGCGCTCCCCAGACAGTTCCCTTGATGCTTTTCTGGCGGAGGTCTCGCTTCTAACTGACATAGATCGCTGGGACCAGAGCCGGGATGCGATCACTCTGATGACCCTGCATTGTGCTAAGGGGTTGGAGTTCCCGGTGGTCTTTATCGCCGGCTTAGAAGAGGGACTTTTCCCGCTCTCTCGTTCTATGGAGAGTCTTGATGAGCTGGAAGAGGAGCGACGGCTGTTCTATGTGGGCGTAACCAGAGCGAAGGAGAAGGTTCTCCTCTCTTTCGCCTACAACCGCCACCGTTACAACTCTACGATGTACGGTGTAGAGTCCAGGTTCATAAAAGAGATGCCTTCGTCTCTGCTCCAGCGGGTGGGGATTCAGCAGCAGTGGGAGACTCTGATGACCGGAGAGCTTCCTGGCTTTCAGGTCGGCAGTTTGGTGATACATCCCAAATGGGGAAGGGGTAAAATTACTAACAAAACCGGGTTCGGGGAGAACACTAAACTGGTGGTCTATTTCGACACCGGGGGTGAAAAAAGACTTCTGGTCAGATACGCCGAACTGGAGCCGGGATGAGGGTGGTGGGAAGTGGAAAGTGGGAAATGGGAAATGGGAAGATTCTGTCGAAAAATAGGATTTCATACATCATCTGATCATACCCAACTGAATTTGAATCAGACCTTAGAGGCATAAACCGGCCTCAATGTAAAGACGACCCGCCGGGTCGTCTCTACAATATATCATCTCCGCTATTCAACAACCCATTTTTCGACAGAATCTGACTATTAAGGAATCAGATATGTCCAGGCACGGAGTCAACAGTTACAGCAGGAACTTATTAATAGCTCCCATAGCAGCCATATTAGTGTTTGCTCTGTCAAGAGAGCTGATGAAACTCTGGATAGGCTCAGATTCCTTGTTGGGTTGGCTCATCGCCCTGGTGGCCGGGATCGGCTCAGCCGGTCTGATACTCTACTTCGGGGCAGATTTCCTATTCCCCTCCAGGGTACGGCAAAAGACCTTTCTGGATCCGACAGAATACATAGTCGGAGTGATGCGTTCTCTGGAGCTGATTGCCGACTCGGTTCAACTGCAGAACGCCATAGCAGCACAGATATGCGAGATTCTCGACGCTCCGGCAGTAGCACTTTTCTTGAGAGATCCCGATGAGGAGAGATTTACGCTGGGCAAGCAGATAGGCTACCAGGACTTGGAGGTAGAGCAGCTCGTCTTTGAGCGCTCAGGACGACTGGTCGGGTGGCTAAAAACTAACCAGGCGACGCTCTGGGTGCACAGAGATCAGGAGATAGTGGAGTATCTCGATGACTATGAGAGGCAAATCTTGGAGAAGCTCGGCGTCGATCTCTGTCTGCCCTTCAGTGCGATGAACAAATTGGTAGGATTTGCCTTTGTCCAGACCCGGTCAGAGACATCCCTTATAGTTAAAGAGGAGCTTTTGAGGCGTTTCTGTTTTCAGATGGGTCTGGCACTGCAAAATGCGTTGCTTTATGACCAGCAGCGGATTCGTCTGCGCAGGCTTTATCGGGCGGAGAGGCTGGCCACCACCGGGCAGCTTGCCGCCGGCGCCGCCCACGAAATCCGCAACCCCCTGGCGACCATCTCCAGCTCTATTCAGTACCTGAGCGAAGAGTTCCCTCCCGACCACCGGAAGAGAAAAATCGTCGATGGGCTGTTAGAAGAAGTAGACAGGATCAACCGGATTATCGAGGGGCTGTTGTCCTTTGCCCGCCCGGCTGAGCCAGAGAAGGAGCGTGTCAGCTTAAGAGGACTTTTAGAGCAGACCGTTCTGCTGGTCCGCAGCACCGCCCAAAAGAGCGGGGTAGAGGTAGAATCTGCTCTCTCTTCTGGAGACGACCGGATAGAGGCCGACCCGGCCCAGTTGAGACAGGTTTTTCTCAACATAATAATGAATAGCATCCAGGCAATGCCCCGGGGAGGCCAGTTAAAAATCAGTTTCTCTCGCTCAGAGCAGAGGCTTTTCTCCACCCCAGGCGGTCACAGGTTCCGAATAGAGTTCACCGACACCGGGGTGGGGATGTCCCCTGAGCAATTAGAGAGGGCCTTTGATCCCTTCTACACCACCAAGCCCGACGGCACCGGCTTAGGCCTGCCTATATCCTACTCCATAGTCCGCAGCCACGGCGGGGAAGTGGATTTGGAAAGCCAATTTGGCAAAGGCACCACCGTGAGGATAGAGATTTGACGACCACGGGAACCGTCTTAGCTAACTGAAGGACAAAAAAGCCAAAAGAACCAAGAACCCAAAGCACAATAGCTATTCTCAGTTTCTCTGTCTGTGTATAAGGAGAGCTCATGAGCAGAGTGCTGATCGCCGACGATGAGGAGAAAATCCGGAGGGTAGTGGGGGCCTTTCTGCAGGACCGGGGCTATGATGTAAAAGAGGCCGACTGTGGCCGCACCGCCGTCCGGGTGGCCGGGGATTTCCAGCCCCAAGTTATATTGATGGACCTGTCTATGCCCGACATAAATGGCATCGAGACGATGAACCAGATCCTTCAGTTTTTACCCGGCTGCAAGATGATCTTTATCACCGCTTATGGAAGCATAGAGTCGGCAGTGGCGGCGATGGGAAAAGGGGCCTTCGACTACATCACCAAGCCCTTCCGGAATGACGACCTGCTGCTCCGCATCCAAAAGGCGTTTAAGGTTGCCGAGTTAGAGGAGCGGGTAGAAAGGCTGGAGGACCAACTTACGGACCGCTACAGCTTCAGCAACATCATCGGAGACAGTGTCCCGATGAAACAGGTGCTGGAGCTGGTGAGAAAGGTGATGGGTAAGGATACCACGGTGTTCATCACCGGGGAGACCGGCACGGGCAAGGAGCTTATTGCCCGCACCATCCATCATCACAGCCCCAGAAGGGGCGGGAAATTTGTGGCTATAAACTGCGCTGCCATCCCTGAGACCTTAGTGGAGGACGAGCTGTTCGGGCATGAAAAAGGGGCCTACACTGGGGCCAGCTCCAAAAGAATGGGGAGATTCGAAGAGGCAGACGGCGGCACCCTGTTGTTAGATGAGGTCTGTGAGCTTTCCCCACCGGCTCAGCCCAAACTGCTGCGGGTGCTGCAGGAGAGGGAGATCACCCGTATAGGCGGCACTGGCACAGTTCCGGTGGATGTGCGGGTAATATGCGCCACCAGTCGGGATCTTTTAGAGTGGGTGAAAGCCGGCAAGTTTATGGAAGAACTTTACTATCGGCTGAATGTCTTCCCTATTCGCCTGCCCCCTCTGCGGGAGCGAAAGGAGGACATATCGGCACTGGTTGACTATTTTATCCCCAAGTTTAAGCGGACGCTGGGCACATCGGTAGTCGGCATTGCCGACGATGCAATGGAGATGCTGAAGAGTTACAATTGGCCAGGTAATGTGAGAGAGCTGGAGAACGCTGTGCAGCACAGTATGCTTATGGCTGAGGGGACGGTGATAGAGCCGGAGCATCTGCCGCTTAAAATTCAGGGGGTCCCGGAATCCAGGGGTAAGAAAGAGCAAATCACCTTGGCAGAGATGCTAAGCGAGGTGGAGAGACGGACTATCCTCAGGGTGCTTGGGGAGGAGGGAGGTAACCGAACCAGGGCGGCTCGGAGGCTGGGGATAAGTCGCCAGACGCTTATCACCAAGATCCAGGCATATGAGATTAAGTAGGAGAGATAACCTGCTGTCTAACCATTTGACATCCAACCGTCAAAGGATTGGACAGTTAAAGAAGTGTTTGATATGCATTGCAATAAGTCGATTAAGTCATCGAGCAAGTTGGGGGTCACTGTCTAACGATCTGACGCCTTCTGGCCGTTTTGAGGCGGGAAAAGGGATTTGAGAGTCTGGTCTAAGATCGGCACAATCAGCCACTCAGAAAGCTTACGAGTGGCCTTTTTTATTTGGGCAGGAGAACCGGCACAAATGTTGCTTCAACTTCAGTAACAACTTGGAATATTTGGACCCGGTGAGGATTCTGCTTTGGGGTGTTAAACTATTTCCAGTTGCTGAGGTATTCGA
>DAOVPH010000067.1 GCA_030629295.1 Candidatus Latescibacterota bacterium
CTGCTGAGAGTCAAAAAGGTAGGCTATGGGACAAAGAATATGGCGAAAGGTCCCGCTATGTCTCGGCAACAAGCCATCCAGGCAGTTGAGGCCGGAATTGAGCTATTTGAACAAGAATATCAGAGCAACGGGATCGATATAGTAGGCGTGGGAGACATGGGAATCGGCAATACAACGGCTTCCAGTGCTATTGTGGCCGTCTTAACCGGACAAAGCCCTGAGAAGGTTACCGGGCGTGGGACAGGCATCGAAGACAAAGAATTGCAACACAAAATTGAGATCATCAGACAGGCAATTGCGCTAAACAGTCCCGATCCCGGTGACCCTGTAGATGTTCTGGCCAAGGTGGGTGGATTTGAGATTGGAGGCATTGCTGGGGTTGTTCTGGCTGCAGCAGCTCATCGTGTGCCCGTGATAGTGGACGGCTTTATCTCCACTGCCGGAGCACTCATAGCTCACCAACTGCAACCGGTCAGCAGAGAATATATGTTTGCAGCTCATCAATCCGTTGAAACAGGACACAAAACAGCGCTGGAGAAAATCGGACTATCACCTATCCTCGACTTGAATATGCGATTAGGAGAGGGCACTGGCGCAGCGCTGGCTATGCCCATTATAGAGGCCAGTATCAAAATCTTAACCGAGATGGCGACCTTCCAGGACGCCGGAGTATCGGAGCAGATAAGTTGAGACACTTTTTTATTGCTATACAATTCCTGACAGTTATCCCAGTCCCTCGTCGCCTCCGGATGACAGATGAGGATTTGGGGCGATCAATGGCTTATTTCCCCTTAGTAGGACTGCTATTGGGAGGAATTCTGTACGGCCTCAGCCGGGCTATTGTACTGGTCTTCCCAGAAAGGATAGCCGACTTAGGGTGCGTGCTGGCACTGGTTCTGCTGACCGGGGGGCTGCACTTGGACGGATTGGCGGACACGACAGACGCCTTTTCCAGCAGAGAAGACCGGCAGCGGATGCTGGAGATTATGCGAGAAAGCCGGATTGGACCGATGGGGGCGGTAGCTATCGTATTCGCCCTGCTTCTGGAATTCGAACTGCTCTCCGGCCTCTCTCCTCAAATTAAAGGAGCTACTTTGATCTTGATGCCAGTGATTGGAAGGTGGGCTGTAGTCTTTCAGGCAGCAATGTTGCCCTACGCCAGAGCTTCTCAGGGGTTGGGAACAGCGTTCAACAGATATGTGGGGATCAGGGAGGTTTTCCTTTCAACAATATTTACCCTATTTATTGTCCTCGGACTCCGGCAATTAAGAGGACTTTGGTCTATGGCTTTGGTACTGCTTCTCTCTTTGCTTTTCATCCAGTACGCTCGCCGGAAGATCGCTGGGGCCACAGGGGATACAATGGGAGCAGGTATAGAAATAGCCGAGATTGCAACTTTAGCTGCTGCTTACATTAACCTGTAGTAAAATTTTGTGAACGGGTGGGCCGTTTCCAGCCTTGTAGGAGCGACCGGTCGCACCTACATTTATTTCTGGGGTAAGTCTCTACAGACCCGGTTGCTCAAGATTTTCAGGTATTGCTGCATGGTGCCCGATGGTCAAGTCGGCTCGCTGTTATATCTCACAGATACACAACTCCTGCACGGTAAAAACGAACAGACAGCGAAAAATCTCTGTTTCACTTCAAAAAAAGCATCTTCTTCAGCTCTTTTCGTCACAAGGTACAGAGACAAACCCTTACACTACACCCCAAACAGCTTCGTAATCTCGTCCCTCTCAAAAGAAGGCAAACTCTTCAGCTTCCCTTCCTTACAAATCTTTAATCCAAAAGATTTTCCTCTCACTTCACCTATCCTGCGGCACTCTATGCCCGCCTCCTGAATCTCCTCCATCACCTTCTGGCTCTCCTCTTTGGCCACGACGATTAGCAGCGCCCCGGAAGAAATCACCCCCAGGGGGGCAAGGCCGAACCGTTCGCACAGCATCCTGGACTCTTCCCGGATGAACAGTTGGTCACCATCTATCTCCAGGCCCACATCTGAGGCCCTCGCCAGTTCCTGCAACGCAGTTGCCACCCCTCCCTCGGTGGGGTCGTGCATCGCATGTACCTTTGCTACCTGGCAAGCAAGCCTGGCCTCTCGAAGCACAGAGATGCCAGGGCGGTAAAGAAAATCCCGGCACCTTTCCAGAAACTTTTCGCCGTAGTGAGAAAGAAGCTCTTTGCCCTTCTCCCTGGCAATAATGGAGGTGGCCTCCACTGCCAGACCCTTGGTGAGCAGAATCTCATCCCCTACCTTTGCCCCGGAAGAGCAGACCAGGTCTTCTCTTTTCACCTCACCCAACATCTGTCCCACCACAATCGGCCTGTCCAACCCGGAGGTAAATTCGGTGTGTCCCCCACAAAGAGAAATGCCCAGAGCCGAAGCCGCCCGGTAAATGGAAGAGAATATCTCTTCAGCCAGGTCCGGGGAGCTGTCCGCCGGCAAAAGCACCGTAGCCAGAAACCACCTGGGAACCGCCCCCATAGTGGCGATGTCGTTGGCATTCACATTTATCACATACCAGCCTATATCCTCAGTCACAAAGGTAATAGGGTCGGTCTTGGCCACCAGTAGGGTCTCCCCGAAATCAATAACCGTGGCGTCTTCGCCCACCCTGGGGCCGACTATCACTCTGGAATCAGGCTGGCAATACTTCTGCAGCAATTGTGCCAGTAAGTCTTGTGGTAGTTTTCCTAACATCTAACTGCTTCTTTCATAAAAAATCTGTAAAAGCTCAGCCACAAAGACACTAAGATTAATAATATTCCCTTTGTGTCTTTGTGCCTTAGTGGCCGAATAGTCAATGCGATCGAGCACATCAGAGCATCTTCTGCAGACTCCGGTGGGCAAAGCTCAGCCTCTGCTGTTCACTGTGGCCTTGCAATTTCACCCTGAGGGCCAGTTTTTTGTCGAAAGAGAATTCTATCTTCCCCGAAAGCTTCTCCACCAGTGAATGGATATCTTTTCTAGAAAACTTCCTTTCGGCGGGAAAAACCACAGAGAGGCAGTGATCGTCTACGGAAACGGAGGCTGCCTGCAGCTCTTTGGCCAGGATCTTAATCTGCACTATCCCTAACAGAGAAACAGTTTCGGGAGGAAGAGGGCCGTATCTGTCCCGGAGTTCCTCGGATATGTCCAGCACATCCAGCGTCTTCTGAGCCTCAGCCAATCTTTGATATACTGCCACCTTCTGGGCTGACTCCGAAATATATCTGTCGAGAATAAAGGCATTGGCTCTGATCTCTACCTTTGGCTCGATAGGTCTCTCCACCTTTTCTCCCTTCAACTCCCGAATGGTCTCTTCCAGTAGCTGGCAATACATATCGAACCCTACAGCATAGAGAAATCCGTGCTGCTCTGGCCCCAGAATATTCCCGGCGCCTCGGATTTCCATATCCCGCAGCGCCAGTTTGAACCCTGAGCCAAGTTCAGTGAATTCTTCAATAGCCCTTAATCTTCTTCTGGCTTGCGGAGAAAGAGAGGCATAGGGCGGAATCAACAGGTAAGCGTAGGCCTGTCGGTCGGATCTGCCCACTCTGCCCCTCAGTTGGTAAAGCTGTGCCAAGCCAAATCGATCGGCACGATTGACGATCATAGTGTTCACATTAGGGATGTCCAACCCTGCCTCAATAATCATTGTAGAGACCAGGCAGTCATATTCTCGACTGAGAAAATCAAGCATAACCCTCTCTAAGTGGTTGGGTGGCATCTGCCCATGGGCCACCACAAATCTCACCTGGGGCAGAAGTCGCTCCAAAAACAGGGCAAGAGAGTCTATAGATTGAACCCGATTGTGGACGAAATAGATCTGTCCTCCTCGATCCACCTCTCTTAAGATGGCCTCGGCGATTCGATCCTTATCAAAGGCCAGGATCTCTGTCTGAATGGACAGCCGGTGCTTGGGAGGGGTGTTGATCACCGATATATCCCGGGCGCCTGTCAAGGACATATGTAAGGTTCGAGGAATAGGCGTAGCGGTCAGCGTGAGCACATCCACCAGACGACGGAGTTGCTTGAGTTTCTCCTTGTGGCGGACGCCAAATTTGTGCTCTTCGTCAATTATCACCAAGCCCAGGTCTTTGAAATCCACATCGGCAGAGAGCAGCCGGTGAGTCCCGATGACGATGTCTACCATGTTCATTTTGAGCATCTGGACAATCTCTCGCTGCTGCTTTTTTGTCCGAAACCGGCTTAAGACCTCAACCCTTACCGGAAATGGGACCAGTCTCTCAGTGAAGGTGCTGTAGTGCTGTTGAGCCAGGATGGTGGTGGGAACCAGAATGGCCACCTGTTTGCCGTCGTTCACCACTTTAAAGGCCGCCCTTACCGCCACTTCTGTCTTACCATAGCCCACATCTCCGCAGATCAGCCTGTCCATAGCCGCCGGTTTCCCTAAATCCCTCTTCATCTCGTCCATCGCCTTTAACTGGTCTGAAGTCTCCTCGTAGGGGAAAGAACTCTCCAGTTGTCGCTGCCAGTCTGTGTCGGGAGAGAAGGCCACCCCTGGCTTTGCCTTACGTTCGGCGTAAAGCTGGAGCAGTTCCTTAGCCATCCGCAAAATCCCCCTCTTGGCCCGAGCCTTTACCTTCTCCCAGGCATCTCCCCCTAACTTGCTCAACACCGGGGCGACCCCTTCCTGGCCGGAGTATTTCTTGACCCGATGTAAATCCTCAACAGGAACATAGAGTTTATCCCCATTCCGGTAGCAGAGTTGGAGACAATCCCTCTGTTTGCCTCCGGTGGTTATGGTGCAGATGCCCTCGTATTTTCCGATCCCGTGGTCTTCGTGAACAACAATATCTCCCCTACGCAACACCTTGAGATCGGGGATAGAAACCCCACCTTTGAATTTGTGGCGGTGGTAACGGCGTTTGTAGCGGCTGAAGATCTCGTGGTCGTTAAACAGAGCAATCTTAGCCTGAGGGAAGATAAATCCCTGATGGAGACTGCCGACTCCGATATTGACCGGGTTTCCATAGGGCTCCAACAACTCCTGCAGGCGTTGAGCTGTCCCCTGGTTTTCGCAAAGGAGGTAAATCTGGTATTTCTGTCGCCGAAGCTCAGAGAGCTCTTTTGCCAGCAGTTTCACATCTCCCTGAAATTGGCGGCTCATTGTGGTCTGGAACCCCACTGCATCGACAGCCTGGCTGCGGAAAGGGATGCTCTCCAGGCGCTGGAAAGGAGTGAGCTCCTCCTCCAGCCGTTTCAGCATCTCGGTGAGCCTGTCAGGGGGGAGGGCAAACCTGCCCCGGCGTCCTTCTTCTCGGAATTGGCGAACATAACGATTCTCCAGCTCTTCGTATGCTGCCTCCAGATCGGCCCGGTCGCTTAGGAAAACTAAGGCATTAGAGTCAAAATAGTCCAGCAGGGCCGACTGATCATAGAACAAGGGAAGGTAGTGTTCCATTTCCGGAGAGAAGATCCTCTGGGCAACATTTCGCTTCAGCCTCTTCAACGGGATACCACTCTGTTCCTCTGTCTGCTCTATTTTCTTCAAGTAATTCTCCGCCAGTTCCTTGGAGAGGATGATCTCTTGATAGGGAAGGATCCTTATTCCCTGCAGTTCCTCTACCGACCGTTGGGTGTGCACATCAAATTGTCGGATAGACTCGATGGTGTTGCCGAAGAACTCGATTCGGTAAGGTTTCTCTGAGGCCAAGGGGAAGATATCCAAGATGCCGCCGCGAACGCTTACCTGTCCCGGTTCTTCTACCATAGGCAGCCGCTCGAATCCCCGTTCAACCAGCTCTTCGACCAGGCTGAAAAGGTCTCTGGTCTGCCCTACTTTCAGCTCTTCGGTGGAAAGCTGAAGAAGTTCAGGGTGAATCGTAGGGAGGGCCAGGGCCTCTGGCGTGGCCACCACGATGGGGGAGTTGTCCTCTAACAGGTTGCCCAGACAGTCTATCCGCAGGCTGGCAGGTTGGCTGGAGACTGAAGTAGTCGAGCGAGGAGCAGGAAAGTAATGGATTTTTTTTCCTTTGACTAAGCTCTCTATGTCGTCTCTCAACCGGAGGGCCTGGCCTTCGTCAGCGGCTATCGCTAAGACGGGTCGGCCGGTCTGCTGGTGAAGCGAGACAAGCAAAAAGGCACAGAGAGAGCCTTCCAAACGGTGCAAAAGGATAGCTTGTTCCCGTTCTGCAACTCTCCGCTGGACTTCTTGAAAACTCTGGGTCCGGGCAAACTCCGAGAAGAAGACTGGAAGCAGCGAGTCAAGCTGAGGATATGGTGTGAGGAGAGACATTGCTACTTGATCAAAAGCATCTTTTTGGTATCGCTGAAGTTACTGGCTTTTATCTGGTAAAAGTATATTCCAGAGGCCACTGGCCGACCCTGCTGGTCTTTGCCATTCCAGGAGAAGTTGTCGTAAGAATTTGGCGACAGCCATCCCAGCTCCTCCCGCTTCACCAGTTGGCCATTTACAGAATAGATCGACAGAATTACCTCTGCTGGACTTCTCAGATCAAAAGAGATAGTCGTCTTGGAGCTTTTCGTTATATCAAAAGGATTCGGCCAGTTTTGTCTTAGCACCGTCGCTGCCGGTGCCCCACCGGTCAGCTCAGGATCAAACTGAGCCGAATAAGAGTAACCGAAGGGTCCACCTTTAAATGAAGTCTCGGTCAGGATAAGGACAATCTCATTGTATCTGCTCCAGCCAGGTACATCGGTGTTGGTTGTTGAATCTTCCTCCGATGGGAAACAGGCTACCTGGAAGCTCCAATTCCCTTTGGATCCTTGGGGGTCTATTCTTAAACCGCCTGTTGATTTTTGGGGGATAAATCTCACATAACTTGCTGCCAGGTGGCCGGTGCTGCCCGACCCTTGAGCCGGATATTCCTGATGAATTGCCTTAAGACTGATTTCAGGGTAGTGAGTCCCTTCTGAATAATACCGCAAGGTATCTGCCCGGCTGCCGGTGTAGCAGTTCCAGAGGGAGAACTCCCTCATTGCTGCTGCCATCCCTCCGGGAATTACCTGATCAAACACCGAGATGCTGGCCGTGCCCTTTTGGCCTATTTTCTCCCAGATAAGGCGAATTACATCTCTTCCGAAGCGCTTAGCTAAATAATGGGCAAATACTGAGGCTCCGTATTCGTACTCGTCGTCAGATGTGTCTAAAGAAGTCCCCGGACGCTCAAAGAAATAAGCGAGATAGTTGTAGTAATCGTCCACATAATCGTAGGCCACATCCTCCATCCAGGTAGAGCACACCTCCATCCACCACCTGGCGTCTTCTCCGGCATAGTAAGAGAACTGGAGAGTATGAAAGAACTCGTGGGCAGCAGTCACCCGCAAGGCATCTATCTCTCGAGTCGGGTAGATTTCATCTGTGTAATTATTGTCAATTTCGATGTAACTGGTACACCCGAAGCCGGATGGAAGCAGCTTATCTGGATAGGTGTAGCCATAAACGCGCCTGCCCGATAGATCAGTTATATAGACATCGTACTCCGAACCTCCACCCTCAGAACCGTCGGATGGCGGGGCTTGATAGCCCAGCGTCTCCACCTCCAAGGTGAAACAACTGTCGAAGGTAGCAGCAACTTGATCAATGTAGTCGGGTATATCGTTTTGGTTCTCATCTGTTGGATCCACTGCATTCTTCCCGGAGAGGTCGTAGTGAACCCTGAAGTTTCCGCTCGGGCTAAGATGGGAGAATCCCGGGATAGGTCGAGCCAGATAGGAGGCCAGCAGACGCTGGGCAGGCAAATCCAGTCTGTCCCACCCCGCCTTCAGCTCAAGTATTATAGGGGTCCCCGACTTTCTCAGCTTAACCTTGTTTTGGTATTCGGGCGGAAGCTCAGAGGGATCAAACAGAGAATAGGCCTTGTACAGAAGCGCAGTCTGATAGTCTATTCGGGCGGATTTCAACTCAGCTTCTATCTTTGCCCTGAAAGTCACCTCTGTCCAGCCCGCTCTCACTGTAAAAAGACAAATCAGGAACACAAACAACCAATTGATTTTACGCATAAAACTCCCTTCGGTTGACAGCTATAATTTTAATAGAAACTTGCTCATTTGTCAAGGAAAAACCTGAAGGTCAAACAGGTGCAGTTTCCCCTTGACAGTTCAGTTCTTTTCTGATATTTTAAAGTTGATTGACTCGCAAAAAGTCTAAAATCTAACGCAGAGACGCAAAGATGATTGACTCGTAAAAAGTCAAAATGTTGTCTAATATGCTAAAAAATTTGTTAATTAAGCGATTTTTTCCTTGACACGGGCAGACTCCTTTTGTATATTATAACA
>DAOVPH010000158.1 GCA_030629295.1 Candidatus Latescibacterota bacterium
ATTATCCCTCTTAATCTTCCCTGCTGCCCACCCCGAACGGGTATCACATAACGGTTATTTCTCAGGGTGATGATTCTCTCCTGGAGAACATTATCTGGGAGCCGTTTCAGGATCTCTTCCAATTTTCTGTGGAGCAGGGATGTTGAGCGTTCAATCTCCTTTCTGATCTTAGTGAGCTCGGGACTGGCAGAGCTTTTCACCTCTCCCTGGGGATCGACCGTGCGCTCAATCTCCTCTTCCAGTTCTGGACAGGAAGTAAGCCTTTTAGCTATGGAAAACAAAAGAGGGTATTTCTCCTTACGCTTTTCAGAGAAATACCCTCGTATTAGTCGAGAGGCCCTCAGGGTTTCGCTTAACTGAAGAAAATCCTCGGGCAGAAGAATTGCCCCCTCTGTTTTACACCTTTCTAAGTAGGGACGGATGTCTTTGATCCCGGAGAAAGGAACCGGGTCGTCAAAGGAGAGCAAACCGGTAAATTCGGAAATCTCCTTAAGTTTTTTACGAATAGCTTCTAAGTTGTTGGATGGAGCTATTTCCTCTATCCGTTCCACTCCCAAAGTGGAGACGGCATAGGAAGTGATTAACTTCTTGACCTTGTTGAACTCAAGGACGCTGAGAGTATGTTCATCAATCATCTGATCTGTTTCTTCATCTCCTTCTGGATCAGGCTATCTATCCTCACCTGTTCTCTGGCTCGGTCTAATGGGCTCTCCAGCAATCTCTTGTTCACCTCATTCTTGATCTCTGGGAATTCTTCCTTGAGCTTACCAAAGATGTAAGGGGCGATGCTCCGGGTTGGTCCGGCAAGTGCAGATTCTTCCATTTGGCAAGAAATGCCTTCGGGTAAGGGAAGGATGGAGAGAAAAAGCAGTAAGAGACTGGCTATAATTCCACCTGCCAAAAGTCCCAACGCCATTCCCCCAAGGGTATCCAGGATCCCCAGAGGGGTGAGATGAACCAGCCGCTGGATCATTGAACCAACTATGTGAAACAGGGCCAACAGAACGAGAAAAATCATCAAAAATCCTATTACTGCCGCTACAGGAGAAGGAAGAGAAAAGAACCTGAGGATCAACTCTTTCGCCCAGTTCAGGTAACTGGCTGCTAGAAACACAGATAAAAAGAATCCCACCACTCCGATCAGGCTTCGTATAAGCCCTCGGCGCCAGCCTTTAATAACAAAAAAAATGAGGATAATGAGAATTACTCCGTCCACCCAGTTCATTGCTTCTCCCTCCCCTGGCTGTCTCCCGTCCTTTGATCTGGCAGCAGGCAGCTAAACAGTTGGAAAAAAGTTTGCTGAGTAACGAGTGATCCTTAAATCTCTCCTACCGGAGAGACATAAAGATTAAATTACTCCATTTTTCTTACGCTTATTTTTCTTTCTTCTCTCGCTGGGTTTCTCAAGATATTGGCGTTTCTTTAGTTCAGACATTAAACCCTCTCTTTTGCAGACCTTGCTGAATCTCTTGAGGGCCATTTCAAAAGGCTCTCTCTCCTGCACAACAATGCCTGGCATGCTGCCACTTCACCTCCTTTCTATCTAATAATCGGTGAGTAGGGAAACGGAAGGGAACTCTCTGAGTTTCCCGGTGACTATCTCCCTTATTTGCTCAAGTCGCTGTTCACTATCGGCTTCAAAGCGCAAGACCAGGATCGGCTGGGTATTGGAGGCTCTAATCAGCCCCCATCCATCGCCAAATAATATGCGCACACCGTCAACATCAATAGTGTCGTACCTACTCTGAAAGTATTCTTTGACCTCCTCCACCACCTTAAACTTCTCCTCGTCAGGACAGGGAACCCTTATCTCCGGAGTGGCATAGTAAAGAGGAACATCCTCTAATAACTGTGAGAGGGTCTTGTCGCTCTGAGAGAGTATTTCTAACAGACGACAGGATGCGTAGATAGCATCATCATAGCCGTAATATCTGTCCGCGAAGAACATATGTCCGCTCATCTCCCCTGCCAGAAGAGCCCCCTCTTGCCGCAGTTTTCCCTTTATTAAGGAATGGCCTGTCTTCCACATAATCGGCACTCCTCCGTGCTTTTTGATATCCTCCATCAAGGCCTGGGAGCATTTCACATCAAATATTATCTTTGCTCCCCTTCTTTGTCTCAATATCTGACGAGAGAAAAGGATTAACAGCCTGTCACCCCAGACTATTCGGCCTTTATCATCTACCACACCTATCCGGTCACCATCACCGTCGTAGGCCACTCCTAACTCGGCCTTCTCATCCTTAACAACCCTAATCAAATCCTCTAAATACTCAGGAACAGTTGGATCGGGGAAATGGTTGGGAAAATTACCGTCTAAGTTACAATACAATCTCTTAACCTCGCCGCCCATAGCTTCGATCAAAGCAGGGGCTACGGCCCCCGCAGTGCCGTTACCGGCATCTAATACTACCTTCACTTCTCTCTTAATATCTATCCCGTTTTTTAAATAACTGCAATAAGGATCTATGGTCTTTGCCCGATCGAGTTTTCCCTTGCCTTTGGCAAATCTGCCTATTTCGATTATTCTTCTTAGCTCCTGGATTTTCTCGCCATATATGGAAGCATAACCTTCGCAGATTTTGAACCCGTTGAAATCTGGAGGATTATGACTGCCAGTGATCATTATCCCCCCCTCTTTCTGCAAATAGACGATGGAGTAGTAGAAGACAGGCGTTGGCAGAAGGCCCACATCTACAACATTGCACCCGGTGGAGAGCAATCCAGCTATTGCCGCATTAGCAAAGCGTTCGGAGCTGAGGCGATTATCCCTGCCAACTACAAGGTCTCTTTTGCCTGTAGCTTGGATGTAAGTCCCAAAGGCCTGTCCTATCTGTCTGGCAACCTCATCGGTGAGGTCCTTATCCACCAGACCCCGAATGTCATATTCTCTGAAGATTTGAGGATTCACTCCATCCCCTAAGTTTTTAAGACAACAGTCAATCTTAATCTCGAAGCAAGCTCTCAGGAAAGATGTTATTTAACCCAAGTATACAGAGGGGATCTATCTGCTTCTTGACCCTTACCATCTCAGCGGTTCCTTCTCTTCCGTACATCATCTCCAAATATTTATGTTTCAGCTTTCCAATACCGTGTTCAGCAGAGACAGTCCCTCCAGCTTGAACTGCTTTACCAACTATCTGGTCATAAGTTTCCATCACCCACTGTTTTCCGCTCTCATCTTGAGGAAAGAAATTGAAATGTAAATGGCTTTCTCCAATATGGCCAAACAGAACATTGTTCGTCCTGGCAGTTGACTTCACTTCTCCATAGAGTCGGAAAAACTCAGGGAAGCGGGCCTCAGGCACAGCAATGTCTAAGGCGATTTTCTGGGAGTTAATCTCTCTGAAATATTCGTTGATATTCTCTGGGAGTTTGTGTCGGAAATCAATAAGGTTTTTATAGCTTTTTTTATCTACACTAACCCAAGTATCTACCGCATCATACTTTTCTACCAGGTCAATCCATAAATCGATAATTTCCTCTTTCTCTTCGTCTTCTATGTACATTGCAGATACACAATCGGGGATACGGGGAAAATCTCTGTTTAAGAATTTCAGACTCTCCTGATCAAAATATTCCAGAGAGAATGGGTGAATCTCGGAGTTCTGTTTAACTTCCTGAAGAAAATCCAATACCCGGGTCTCTGTAGGGAGAAAAATAACCATTATAAACCGAGGAGGCAAAGCAGGGATAAGTCCGACCTCTATCTCGGTTATAACCCCCAGAGTGCCTTCTGAACCGATGAACAAATCAATTAGGTCCATCCCGGGTTGAGAAAAATAGCCGGCTGTATTTTTAATAGAAGGGCTCTCATAGGAAGGAATCTTCAATACCTCATCACCTATCTTAATGTATCTCTTCTTGTTGGCAAGGTGTTTTCCTCTTTTGATGTCCAGTAGCTCTCCGGTGGAAAGCACTACTTTTACCCTCTGGACATAAGCCCTGGTAGCTCCAAACCGGTAACTGTATTCCCCCGAAGCGTTGGTG
>DAOVPH010000083.1 GCA_030629295.1 Candidatus Latescibacterota bacterium
TACCGAGCACACCGCCAGATATTTCCGTAGATATCAGTGGTTTCCTGAACTGATGGACAGAAGAGTCCCTATGGCCTGGAAAGACAATCCCGCTACAATGCTGGAGAACGCTCGAAAAAAGGCACTACACCTGATTAAAACTGCTCCCAATAAGTGGCCCTTAGACCAAACTCAGAAGACCGAGTTGGCAAAATTGCTCCAGACAGCAGACAAAGAACTGGGAGAGGCCCAATAGGCTGTCCAGGGTCTCCTCGCCCACCTGCAAGGTCAACACAGTTGACCATTCATTGCCTAAATAGCTCATTGTAAAGAGCTACTGAAGAGGAAGGATGGAAAGATTTTTTGGAGACAAGACTTCGCGTCGAGATTTCTTAAAGAAAATTCAGAGAAAGGAGAAATAAGTGCCTAAGAGAATTGAGATAAAGAAGATAATGGTTATTGGCTCTGGCCCTATTATTATTGGTCAGGCATGTGAGTTCGACTATTCAGGAACCCAGGCTTGTAAAGCTCTCAAAGAGGAGGATTACGAAGTGATCTTAGTGAATTCCAATCCGGCAACCATTATGACTGACCCTCAAATGGCTGACAGGACTTACATTGAACCGCTTACCGTTGAGAATATGGAGAAAATAATTATCAAGGAAAGACCCGATGCCCTACTGCCCAACCTTGGTGGCCAGACCGGGCTTAATCTTTCATCTGAACTTAGCAAAAAGGGGATATTGGATAAATATAATGTGGAGTTGATTGGTGTAAAGCAAGACGCTATAGAAAGAGGTGAAGACAGAATTACCTTTAAAGAAACAATGGCTAAGCTTAATATCCCTGTACCTAAAAGTTCGCCTGCATATTCTGTTGAGGAGGCAGCAAGAATCGCTCAAGAGCTTAAATATCCTGTGGTTCTAAGGCCGGCATATACTATGGGAGGAACAGGCGGAGGCATAGCCTATAACGTAGAAGAGTTAAGAACAATCGTCGCCAGGGGGTTATCGGTAAGTCTTATTAGTCAGGTACTTGTTGAGAAGTCGGTTTTAGGTTGGGAGGAGCACGAACTCGAAGTGGTCAGAGACGCAAAAGCCAACAAAATTACAGTTTGTTTTATTGAAAATGTCGACCCAATGGGTGTACATACGGGGGACAGCTTTTGTGTTGCACCAATGCTTACTGTTTCAAAAGAACTGCAGAAGAAATACGAGGATATGTCCTACAAGATCGTCGACGCCATCGGCGTATTAGGTGGCTGTAACTTACAATTTGCCTATAATCCCCAAGATGGCAGAATCGTGGTTATTGAAATCAACCCCCGCACTTCCCGTTCTTCGGCCTTGGCTTCAAAGGCAACAGGCTTTCCTATCGCTCTCATCTCTGCAAAACTGGCAGTGGGCATAACCCTTGATGAGATACCCTACTGGAGAGAAGGGACACTGGATAAATATACACCCAGCGGAGATTATGTGGTGGTAAAATTCCCCCGTTGGGCATTTGAAAAGTTCCCCCAGGCTGAAGATAAGCTTGGCACTCAGATGCAAGCTGTGGGCGAGGTTATGAGCATAGGCAAAGATTTCAAGGAGGCATTTCAAAAAGCCATACGTTCACTGGAGATTAAGAGATATGGTCTGGGAGGGGCAAAAGATTTCGCAATGCTCTCCCTCTCTGAAATCAAGGTAAAGTTAGTTAACCCCACCAGCGAGCGCATTTTCTTAATCTATGAAGCATTGCGCAAAGGTATGTCTGTTGAGGAACTCTATCAGACGACCAAAATCAATAGATGGTTCATCAGCCAGATGCAAGAGTTGGTGAAATTTGAGGAAGAGATAAAGAAATCAAGGGACAGAGTCTTGCCAGAAAATATGCTAACAAAGGCAAAGCAAAACGGTCTTTCAGATGGATACCTTGCCCAGCTTTTGGGCAAAACAGAAAAAGAAATCCGCACCCAGCGTCTTAACGGAGGAAAGATAGCAACATATGAAGCGGTGCCTGTGAGTGGCGCTGATGGGGCCTATTATTTTTCAACCTATAATCCTGACCCCGTTGGAGAAAAATGCTCCGATGAGGCAAATATACCGTCTAAACGTAAGATAATGATCTTAGGTGGTGGCCCTAATCGCATCGGCCAAGGCATAGAGTTTGACTATACCTGCGTCCATGCTGCCTTTACATTACGTGAAGAAGGAATTGACTCGGTAATGGTCAACTGCAACCCGGAAACAGTCTCCACCGATTATGATACCTCCAGCAGACTCTACTTTGAACCTCTGACAGTAGAAGATGTATTGAGTATTTATGAAAAAGAGAAGCCCGAGGGAGTGATCGCGCAGTTTGGAGGGCAGACCCCTTTGAACATAGCAAAAGAGCTTTACGATGCCGGGGTGCAGATTTTGGGCACAAGTCCTGAGAGTATTCATCTGGCTGAAGATAGGCAGAAGTTTAAACAGATAATACAACAGCTTGATATTCCCCAGCCTGAAAGTGGAGTTGCCCGTTCCGTAGAAGAGGCGCTGGCTGTGGTTGAGAAAATAGGATACCCTTTGATGGTGCGGCCTTCTTTTGTCCTGGGTGGAAGGGGTATGCAAGTCGTACATAACAAGAAGATGTTTTTAGATTATGTAAAAACCGCAATAGAAGTAAGCCCAGAATATCCAATGTTAATTGATAAATTTTTAGAGCAGGCTATTGAAGTTGAGGTTGATGCTGTTGCTGATGGTGAGGATGTTTATATTCCTACAGTAATGGAACATATAGAGTTGGCGGGAATTCATTCAGGGGATAGCGCTTGTGTAATTCCGGCCCGCAATATTTCCAAGGAAAACCTTGCTGTGATAGAGGATCACACAAAAGAGATTGCTAAGGCACTCAAAGTTATTGGTCTTATGAATATTCAATATGCCATAGCAGGAGGAAAAGTTTATATATTAGAGGCCAATCCTCGTGCTTCGCGAACTGTCCCGGTAGTAAGTAAGGTTATGGGCATATCAATGGCAAAAATAGCAACGCAGGTCATGTTAGGAAAAAAACTGAACGCCATAATCCCCGCAAAAAAGAAAGACCTTTCCCATGTCGGCGTCAAAGAAGCTGTGTTCCCTTTTAATATGTTTCCCGCTGTTGATCCTATTCTAGGGCCTGAAATGAGAGCAACAGGAGAGGTAATGGGCATTGCTTCTTCATTTGGTCTGGCGTTTTACAAAGCCCAAGAAGCAGCCGGCATGAAATTACCTCTTGAAGGGACAGTTTTGATATCAGTTGCGGATGAAGACAAGGGAGAAATTGTAGAAGTGGCGAACAGACTCAGCAAGCTAAGCTTCAAAGTACTTGCAACAAAGGGGACTAAGGGTTTTTTGGTGAAGACAGGAATAAAATGTGAGTTGGCATTGAAGTTGTATGAAGGTCGTCCTAACATAATTGACGATATTCTCAACAAGCGGATACAGATGATAATCAATACCCCTGTAGGCAGAGAGAGTAAATATGACGATAGCTATATCAGAAGAGCCGCTATCCAGCACAGAATTCCCTATATTACTACAATTGCTGCAGCTAAGGCAACTGTAGAGGGAATGGAGACAGCCAAATGTGGGGGCATAGAGATAAGATCTATTCAGGAATATCATACCCGTTCCATTAGATAGGGTCTGTCCGGAAACTCAGTTTTGAGGGAAATGTCATTGCGAGGAGTGAGGAACGAACGACGAAGCAATCTTTGTATTTTCAAGAGATTGCTTCGCTCCTTGCAGTCGCTCGCAATGACACTAGAAGACGAAGATGGGTACTTCCCGGACAGACACTAGATAGTGGCTGTCCGCCAGTATGAGAATCTCGTTGACATTTATCATACCTTGATGTATATTAACCCCTCAGGATCAGGTCTATTTGGACTTGCCCTATTGGACTTCTACCCCTTTCTTTTTGTACCTCTGAGAGACTAAGGAAGCCCCAAGAGATTGCTCGCAAGTTCAACTCGAGGATCAACTGGCAGCACAAGAGCAGGCTGATGAACAACAGAATTGAAAAACTCCGAGCAAGGTTGACGGAAGAACAGACAGACAGCTTCCTGGTCTCCTCTTCGATAAATATCCGCTACCTCACTGGCTTTTCCAGTTCCAATGCCCTCCTTCTGATCGGGCGGGAAGGAGAGTTTCTGATCACTGACTTCCGCTACGAAGAAGAGGCCCGAGCGAAGGCATCCGGCTGTAAGGTTAGAATCGCTCAGAACCAACTCTGGGAAGAACTGTCTGCGCTCCCCCCAAAAGTATTCGGGGAGAAGATGGACTTTGAAAGCCAATATCTCCCCTTTGAGCAATATCTGAAATTTAAAGAAGCTCTCCCCCTCTCTGTATCCTTAATACCCAAAAGTGGTTTAATAGAGAGTTTCTCTGTAATTAAAGATAAGAGCGAAATTGAGAAAATCCGCCGGGCGGTGAAGATCACCGATGGGGTGTTTGAACAGATACTGCCTCTGTTAAAACCAGGGATCAGCGAGCTGGAGCTGGCGGCTGAGATTGATTACCGGATTAGGAAGTCAGGGGGAGAGAAGGCCGCTTTTGACACGATTGTGGCCTCGGGAGAAAGGTCGTCTATGCCGCATGCCACCCCCACCGGACGTAAGCTCCAGAACGGAGAGCTGGTGTTGATGGACTTCGGCGCTGTCTTTGAGGACTATGCCTCCGATTTCACCCGCACCGTAGTGCTCGGAGAAACTACCCAGGAACAAAAACAAAGGTACGATCTGGTGCGCCAGGCTCAGAGAGAAGCAATAACAACGGTTAAAGCCGGAATGCACTCCGTGGAGCTGGACAAAACGGCACGGCAGATCATCGAAAACGCAGGTTACGGGTCAAATTTTCGCCACTCCTTGGGCCACGGTGTAGGGCTACAGGTACACGAAGTACCCCGTATCTCCTGGAAAAACGGCTGCATCTTGAGGCCGGGCATGGTGATTACTGTGGAACCAGGCATCTACCTCCCTGGCTGGGGAGGCATCAGAATAGAAAATATGATACTGGTTAAAGAAGATGGCTGTGAAGAGCTAACCAAGACGACAACAGAACTCATTTCCTTACACCTATAGTACCTCTGGAGGCAATTAGATGGCTACAACTGCAGACTTCAGAAATGGAATGACTATTCAACTTGAGGGACAACTGTTCAGTATCGTAGAATTCCAACATGTCAAACCTGGTAAGGGGGGCGCATTTGTCCGCACCAAGCTAAAGAATGTTAAGACAAAGGCGGTCCTTGACAGAACCTTCCGGGCAGGAGAAAAGGTGGAGGAAATACGGTTAGAGAGAAGGCAGATGCAATATCTTTACCACACAGGCGACATTTATTATTTTATGGATACTGAAACCTACGATCAACTTCCCATACCTGCAGAGGAAGTCGGCAAAGCTCGCAACCTTCTGAAGGAGGGTGAGACAGTAACAGTCATCACTTGGAAAAACAGGCCCTTGGGGATAGAACTCCCCATCTTTGTGAACCTAAAGGTAGTTGAGACTGCACCGGGGGTCAAGGGCGACACGGCCTCAGGTGGATCAAAACCGGCGACATTAGAGACCGGAGCGCTAATTCAGGTACCTCTCTTCATCAAAACCGGTGACACAGTGAAGATTGACACCCGAACAGCAAGTTATATCGAAAGGACAGCAGAGTGAAAGAGTCCGAGATCAGAAAACTGATAAAGCTGGTGGAGGAAAGCGACATCAGTGAGTTGGAGGTCTCTCGGTGGGGCAAAAAGGTAAAAATCTGCAAGTATCCCTCTGCTGTGAGTTCCTCCGTTTTTTCTCAAAAATCCGAGGAAGAGGGTCAAACCATCATCTTACCTCCTAAACGAGAGCAAGGAAAGGAGCAATCTGAAACTCCCCAAGAGCAGCTTCATCAGATTAAATCTCCTATGGTGGGGACTTTCTACCGGTCCCCTACTCCCGATGCCGAAACCTATATCAAAAAAGGCGAACGGGTTGCTGTAGGACAGGTAGTGTGCATCATCGAGGCGATGAAGATTATGAACGAGATCGAATCCGACATACAGGGCACAATAATGGATATCCCAGTGGATAATGTCGTTCCCGTAGAATACGGCCAAACATTGTTCTTGGTAAAACCTGATTGAATCGTAAAAAGTCTCCACCATTGATTTTCAACGCAAAGTCGCAAAGACGCAAAGAAAGAAGATACTTTCAAATAATCAAATAATTATGTCTCTTATTTTTTCTCTGCGCCTTTGCGTCTCTGCGTTAGATTTTAGACTTTTTACGAAAGGATCCATGTTTAAGAAAATATTAATTGCCAATCGAGGTGAGATTGCTCTGCGGATCATCAGGGCTTGTAAGGAGTTAGGAATAGCTACCGTGGCTGTGCACTCGGAGGCCGATGCCAACTCCCTGCATGTGAGATTTGCCGATGAGGATGTCTGTATCGGTCCAGGCCCCAGCAGTCAGAGTTACCTGAATATCCCTCCAATCATAAGCGCTGCCGAGTTAACCGATACTGATGCCATCCATCCCGGCTACGGATTTCTGGCCGAAAACGCCTATTTCGCAGAAGTATGCGAGTCCTGTGACCTCAAGTTTATCGGGCCTTCAGCCGAGATGATCCGCCAGATGGGAGATAAAGTCTTCGCCCGGCATTCAATGGCCGAAGCCGGTCTTCCTATCATCCCCGGGAGTCACGGCGTCGTTGAAGACATCAAAATAGCCAGGGAAGTGGCTAACGAAATCGGCTATCCACTGCTGTTGAAGGCGGCTGCTGGTGGTGGTGGCAAAGGAATACGTTTGGTCAGGCAAGACAAGGAGTTAGAAGATGCCTTCCGGATGGCCCAGGCAGAAGCCCAGGGCAGTTTCGGTAATCCCGCCCTTTACATTGAACGGTACCTCGAAAAAACCCGCCATGTGGAAATCCAGATATTAGCAGACCAGTTCGGCAACGTGGTACACTTAGGGGAAAGGGACTGCTCCATCCAGAGAAAACACCAGAAGCTTGTGGAAGAGTCCCCCTCACCAGCCGTTGACGAAGAGCTCCGTCAGAAGATGGGAGCAGCAGCCATAAACGGGGCCAAAAGCATCGGCTATCAGAGCGCCGGCACTGTGGAATTCCTGCTCACCCCCGA
>DAOVPH010000182.1 GCA_030629295.1 Candidatus Latescibacterota bacterium
AAACAATTCACAACCCACAATGGCAGGGTGATCTACGGTGGTGGTGGCATCACCCCTGACTTAAAGGTCGAGTCCTGGAAGCTGGACAACTTGCTGCTGGAACTCCTGCGCAGACGCATGTTCTTTGGCTTCGCTGTGCATTATGTATCAGAACATCCCCAGATCGACCAGAATTTCGAGGTCGGTGATCAGATCTTAGTTCTGTTCAAAGATTTCCTTGAACAGAAACAGTTCGATTACAAAACACCAGAGGAAATATATGTGGATACCTTAAAGGTGATGGTTCAAGAGAAGGGATATAACGATCGCACAGAAGGGCTGCTTGCCGAATTGGAAATCCAGTTAGAGAAAGCCAAAGAGAATGATTTTCAGAAGGACAAAGATTACATTAAGATGGCTATAAGAAAGGAGATAGCATCTCGACAGTGGGGATTAGAGGCCGGCATCCGGGCCACCTTCCCCGAGGACGCTCAGCTTCGTAGAGCTATTGACATCTTAAGAAACCCAATTCAATACAGTAAACTAATAGGAAAGGAGACCGAGAGTGAGTAAACCTGTCGAAGTTACTGACAGCAGTTTTCAATCTGAAGTATTAGAATCCTCAACCCCAGTGCTGGTAGATTTGTGGGCCGCATGGTGTGCACCCTGCTTGATGGTAGCCCCAGTAATAGAGGAACTTGCCCAAGAGTATGCAGGCAAACTCAAGTTCTGCAAGCTGAATGTGGACTCTAACTCCGCTACAACTGCCCAATATGGCATCATGAGCATTCCCACCCTTCTATTGTTCAACCAGGGAAAGCTTGTGGATCAGATTGTGGGGGCTGTGCCGAAGCAACAGCTTGTTCCTCGTCTGGAGACACTCCTCGACCAATGAAAATAGTCATCCGAAAAAGACCGGTCCTGCGGAGAGATGGATCTCTCACAGGGCCGGTTTTCTTTTCTTCAATCCCCACTGAAACAGAGGGCCTATAGATATGGAACCTGTTTTTATCAATATCTATGACAGACTCTTAAAAGAATTTGGCCCCCAGGGGTGGTGGCCAGGCGACAGTGTCTTTGAAATAATAATAGGCACTATTCTCACCCAGAACACCGCCTGGGGAAATGTGGAAAAAGCTATCAAAAACTTACGGGAACACAACCTGTTAACTCCACCTGAGCTTCATCAAATCTCAGAAAAATCCCTGGCCCGGTGGATAAGACCTGCCGGGTATTTCAATATCAAGGCCAGGCGGATAAAGAACTTCCTGCAATTTCTCTTCAACCATCACCAGGGTAATCTCCAACAACTACAGGAGTTGGAGCTCTCCATCTTGCGGGAGAAGCTGCTAACCGTAAACGGCATCGGCCCCGAGACTGCCGACAGCATTCTGCTTTACGCCTTCCAGAAACCTATCTTTGTCGTAGATGCCTATACCCGACGGATATTTTCCCGCCACAAATTCATATCCGAAAAGGCCTCTTATTCTGAAATTCAGCAGTTCTTTATGACCAATCTCCCCCAGGATGTAGGCCTGTTCAATGAATTCCACGCTTTGATTGTCCACCTGGGTAAAGATTTCTGCCAGCGCAAGCCTCGGTGTGAACAGTGTCCCCTAAACGCTAGAGCGTACTTTCGCCCTTGAAATCCGAATCTTTTTCCAAAACCATTGTAGAAACGAGATATGCCCACGATTTATATAACCTCCCGTACATTATCGCATTACCTCACAACGCTCACCAAAAAAATCCCTTGTCTTTCCTCCGGGATTTTTGTATACTTGAAGTAGATAAATCAAAATCCATCAGGGGAGGATAAGATGCCTACAGCGAATTTCGTTCATCTACACAATCACACTATGTACAGTCTGTTAGACGGTGCTCTCAGGATAGAACAGATGGTCAAAACTGCCAAGCAGTGGGGGATGCCTGCCTTGGCCATCACTGACCACGGTAATATGTTCGGAGCGATCGAATTCTACCAGAAGGTTCAAAAGGCGGGCATAAAACCGATTATCGGCTGTGAGGTGTATGTGGCCATAGAGGACAGACTCAAAAGGCAGGCGGCTTGGGGTATCGCCGACGGAGCTACCCACTTGACCTTGCTGGCCAGAAATGACCTGGGCTATCAAAATCTGATGAAGCTTGTCTCTAAGGGATATTTGGAGGGTTTCTACTACCATCCCCGAGTGGACAAAGAGTTGCTACGAGAATACCACGAGGGGCTAATCGCCCTGTCCGGCTGTATCAAAGGGGAAATAGCACGCCTTATTCTGAACGAAAACATAGAAAAAGCCCAACAGGCTGTCCGAGAGTACAACGACATCTTTGGCCAGGGAAATTTCTATCTGGAACTTCAAAGACATGGAATTGAAGAGGAAGAAAAGGCAGTTCAATGTTTACTCAAGTTCAGCCAGGAGCTGGATGTCCCAGTAGTAGCTACCAATGATTGCCATTATTTGAACAGGGAGGACGCGCCGGCTCATGATGTGCTTCTGTGTATCCAGACAGGCAAGACCCTGGAAGATAAGAACCGAATGCGGTTTCAGACCGACCAGGTCTACTTCAAGTCTCCGGAAGAGATGGAGGAACTGTTTGCTGACGTGCCTCAAGCTCTGCAGTCGACCTTAGAGATCGCCGACCGCTGCAATGTGATGATTGAATTCGGCAAACTGAAATTGCCCCGTTTCCCCCTGCCTGAAAACTACCAAAATGCAGACGATTATCTAAGGGACCTGACCTATCAGAGCGCCAAAGAACGCTACCAGGAAATCAGCCCTGAGGTAGAAGAACAACTGGAACATGAGCTGGAGATAATTAAAAAGACAGGTTATGCAGGCTATTTTCTAATTGTGGCCGATTTCGTCAGATATGCTAAATCCAAGAACTTTCCCGTGGGTCCCGGCAGGGGAACCGCCACCAGCAGTCTGGTTTCCTATGTCCTCAAAGTCACCAATATAGACCCATTGAGAAATAAGCTCCTGTTTGAGCGGTTTCTTAATCCTCAAAGGGTAAGTATGCCGGACTTCGACATCGACTTTGCCGATCGAGACCGGCAGAAGGTGATTGATTATGTAATAAAGAAATACGGAAAAGAGAATGTCTCTCAAATCATCACCTTCGGCACGATGGCAGCCAGGGCAGTGATCAGAGATGTGGGAAGGGTATTGGGGATGTCCTACGGGGAGGTGGACAAAATTGCCAAACTGGTGCTGCCGGGAACTACCTTAGAGGTGACCGTAAAGACTGTTCCTGAACTGGCTCAACTGGCTCAATCAGATGGCGTGGGGGCTAAGTTGATTTCCTATGCTAAAACCCTGGAAGGTCTGGCTCGCCATTCCTCTACTCACGCTGCTGGGGTGGTTAT
>DAOVPH010000011.1 GCA_030629295.1 Candidatus Latescibacterota bacterium
AGCGCTCTGCAAGAACCTCTCTTTGACTGTTTCTATCATGGTCTTTTCCCCTTTGTGAAATCAGCATAAGGCCAGGTTTCAACCTTGTCCCAGCCACCAGGATAGACTACAAGTTATTAAATTAGCTCAATAGTGTTCTATTGTCAAGCAGTTTTTGGACATCTGGTATGGAACCATCCGGTGAAAAACCAAGATTTTATTAAAACTACGGTTGAATCTGTGCTTGTTCATGGGAGTACTATTTAGCTTCTGTTCCTGTAAAAAATCTTGACAATATGAAGTTCTTACGATATAATTATAGCATGTCTAATGACCCCCCTTGCAATACGCAAAACCGAAATAAAGACATGCAGATAATTCTTACTTATCGTCCTCTGACCAAGGTTTCAACCCGACAAAAAATGCGTCCAGTTCTTTCTAATTCTGAGTTCTTTTCAAGCTTTTTTGCAGGATAAGCCCAAACCATTAGACAATATACCCGAATGCGCTGAGGCCTGCACGGAACCAACCACAAGTCTATCTGGCTCGTCTATCACGTAACCTGCATCTTCTTTTGAAAAATAGGGAAGCTTTAGATGCTTTATAAGAATGCTGAACTTTATAATGTTCAGGAGTTACTGGAAGACGAACGGGGTGAGGCCAGAATATTCACCCGAATTCCCAACGACCTGCGATTGAGGATTAATGGCTCGGCACAGCTCGCTGCGCTTCAGACTGCAGGATGCGAGATCCGTTTCAATCTGAAAAGCAATCTCGCCAAGATAATTCTCAAGAATGCAGAAGATGTGAGCACAGTAGGTTTACCCATCGTAGAAATTTATCAAGGATGCTTCCTCACTGCTTGGTATATCGTCGGAGTAGAGCCTACAGAGATTTCTGTGGAACTTCCCGAAAACATCAACCAGCTAAACAGCCTGACAAAGGAAAACGGTCTCCCATTCGATGCTAACCTCACCCGAGTTATCCTACCGTTTCGTCCCACTGTTAAGTTAATCGACATTGAGGGCCATTTCGAGCTGCCCCGCCCCGAGCAAACACCCCCAGTGAAGTATTTAGCCTACGGTTCTTCGATTACGCATGGTGCTTGGGCGGTACGGCCAACTGGCTCGTATGCTCAGGGGATTGCTCAACTCCTCGGCATTGACCTGATTAATCTCGGATTTGGGGGTGGGGCCTATCTTGAACGCGAAATTGCCGACTACATTGCTGGCCGAACCGACTGGGATATTGCCACACTCGAGATGGGCATTAACATTATATCCAGCATCGAAACAGATGAATTTGCAGGGCATGTCGACTACTTTGTAACAACAATCACGAAAGCCCATCCGGATAAATGGATATTCTGCATCGACCTGTTTACCTGTAGATTTGATTTTGAAAGTGACGAGAAGATAGCTGCATTCAGAGATGTAGTGCGAGATAAGGTGGAAGAATTGAGTATGCCCAAACTCGTTTATATCTCCGGATCTGACCTTCTCAGATCGGTGAACGGTCTGACAGCAGACCTGGTCCATCCGTCGCCTTACGGGATGGAAGAGATAGCGGTCAATCTATCCAAAATAATTAGGGAAAAGATTCGTTAATCCGGTAATGTCCGTTGATAGTTGTTCGCTGCAAGAGCTGTAATGCTCTTTATTTCCATTAAATAGCAAAAGAGAAAGGATCTTTTATGGGTGGACTTTACGGCGAGGTTTCGAAAGAGGATTGTGTAGAGGATCTGTTTTACGGAACGGATTATCACTCCCACCTGGGCACTTGCCGCGGCGGCCTGGCCGTGCTGAACGGCGAGGGCTTCACTCGATTCATCCACAACATCGAGAACACCCAGTTCCGTTCGAAATTCGAGGATGACATCCAGAAGATGGACGGTAATATGGGTATCGGGTGCATCAGCGATACCGAAGATCAACCCCTGATCATCGGCTCGCACCTGGGCAACTTCGCGATCGTTACGGTGGGACGGATCAATAATATTCAACACTTAGTAGACGAGGCTTTCGGCAAGCGCGCCATCCATTTTTCGGAAATGAGTGGTGGAGAGATCAACCCCACCGAACTGGTCGCCACGCTGATCAACCAGGAGGCGACATTCGAAGACGGCATCCGTCGGGCTCAGGAGGCCATTGACGGGTCCTGTTCGCTACTGCTCTTAACCGCCGGCGGAGTGTATGCCGCCCGCGACCGTTTCGGGCGGACGCCGTTGGTCATTGGGGAAAAGGACGGTGCCTACTGCGTCTCCTTGGAAACGTGCGCGTTCCCAAACTTGGGATATCGCTTCGAATACGAGCTTGGACCGGGTGAGATTATGCTGCTGACGCCCGAGGGCATCGAGCAGAAGGCCTCGCCGGGGGATGCGTTGCGGATTTGTGGGTTCTTGTGGGTCTACTACGGCTACCCGGCCTCCAGTTACGAGGGAATAAACGTCGAGGCAATGAGAACCCGTAGCGGTGCGTCCCTGGCCCGTAATGACGACTTGGAAGTGGATATGGTCGCCGGCATACCCGATTCCGGCACCACCTATGCCATCGGCTATGCTAACCAGGCTCAGATTCCCTATTGCCGGCCGTTTGTCAAGTACACGCCTACCTGGCCGCGGAGCTTTATGCCCCAGGACCAGGCAGTCCGCAACTTAGTGGCGCGGATGAAGCTGATCCCCATCCGCGAGCTGATCCAGGGCAAGCGGCTGCTGTTCTGCGAGGATTCCATTGTCCGCGGCACACAGTTGCGCGAGACCATCCAGCGGCTGTACGACTATGGCGCAAACGAGGTGCACATGCGACCGGCGTGCCCGCCACTGATCTACGGCTGCAGGTTCTTAAACTTCTCCCGGTCGCGGTCGGAGCTGGACCTGGCTGCCCGGCGGGCCATCCGTGAACTCGAAGACCGCGAGGACGTGCCTCTCGAAGAATACGCCAACGCCTGTTCGGAAAAGCACTGTGCTATGGTCGATAAGATTAGAGAACACTTGAAGCTAACCTCTCTGAAGTACCAGGTCATATCGGACATGCTCGACGCCATCGGCCTGCCGAAGGAAAAGGTTTGTACGTACTGCTGGGACGGGGTGGGTTGAAGCTGCTCCGTATTCTGCCGCGCTCGACGTAGTCAGGTAAATTCTATGCTTAAGCCGAAGAGCCAACTTCAAAAGAGGAGGATACAGATGGCTGAAATGATAGCTTTCTGCGGTTTGGCTTGTCACGAGTGTGGCGCATTCTTGGCCACCAAGAATGACGATGACAAAAAGAGAGCAGAGGTGGCACAACTCTGGTCAAAGGAATTTAATACAGATATTAAGCCCGAAGATATCAATTGTGACGGCTGCTTATCAGATAGTGGGCTTGTCTTCAATTATTGCAAGGTGTGCAAAATCAGAAAGTGCGGACGGGAAAAAGGCATCGCGAATTGTGCACACTGTGAGGACTATGCTTGTGAAAAGCTGGAGAAGTTCTTTGAGATGGTACCCGATGCTAAGAAACAATTGGACGAGATAAGAACCAGACGTTAACACTTTAATTACATCAAGGTGCCTAACCAATCGCTCCACATGACCTGTTCAGCCAGGGAAGGATGCTTCTGACAATCAGAACTAACGTGAAAGGATAAGGGCAGATGAGTAAACTTGCTATAGCAAATTCGACGATCCCTATAGATGAAATTGGTAAATTCTGTCACCGCTGGAATATCCGCGAATTGGCACTATTCGGGTCTGCCTTGCGTGACGACTTCGGCCCTGATAGCGATTTGGATATCCTGGTCACCTTTGCCGCTGATGCCGATTGGGGATTGCTCGATCATGTACAGATGCAGCAGGAACTACAGACACTATTGCAACGGAACGTAGACCTAATTAGCAAACGCGCTCTTGACCGCAGTTCAAACTGGTTGCGTCGTCAAGAGATATTGAACGCTGCCCAGATACTTTTTTCTGAAAAAGAGGAGATTCATGCGACGAGATGAGGCTACTTTGCTCGATATCGCCAAGTCTGCTCGTTTGGTGCTCGCTTTCATACAGAACATAGCAAAAGATGCATTCCTTGATGACTCCAAAACGCAATCGGCTGTACTGCATCAATTGCTGGTCATAGGGGAAGCAGTCAAGCGATTATCCCAGGAATTTCGTGCTCAACACCCGGATATCCCGTGGTCTCTGATTGCCGGTATGCGTGACCATCTCATTCATGCTTATGACACTGTGGACTTGGATGAAGTTTGGAAAACTGCTGCCAGTGATATGCCTGATTTGTTGGCCAAGATTGAACCATTGCTCCCAAAGGAGCCTACGGAATCGCAATGAAATGGCTGTCTAACCCAGATACTGGTATGCCCTGCAAAGCTGTGGTTTGCTGGCCTGTGAAAATCTGGGGTGGTAATTGACAGCAAGCCAGGAGCAGGCTCCCAGTGCTTTTGGGTGACGGGTTGTCCTGAAGCGGAGTATCCCTCTGAGAAGAAGGTGCAAAGCAGTACTCCGTAGCATAAGGGACATTCACGGTTCAGGTGATGCATTTTGACTTGAACCGGTCGCCTGTGAAGGGCCGTGATAGACTGCAAGATGTGCCGCGCTTGTCCGAAATCACCACCGCCGGTTTCAGGGCGTAAGTCCTTTACCAAGGCGCCCTTGCGTGAATATGGAATTCAAAATAGTGAAGATAATAGGCTGCAAAGTCTGCAGCATTTGCTAGCTCCGTTAGGCAGTCTAATTAAGAGTTGAGCTGCAGAATCAGCAACAGCTCAATCTCCAGCGACGGCACGTATCGTCCACTCAAACGCTGACTGACAAATAAGGGCAACCAACGAAAGCAAAGGAGAATAGAAGTGGAAATTAGCATCTGGCTCGACATGGTGAAACAGGCACTAATCAGCGAGGGATTATCCGACCCGGGACCACTTAGGCAGGTCATCAAGCCAGGACAGGCTTTCGGGCTCGTGAAGCGTCTTGACAATACCTGGGAGATGCATGTGAGAGGCTTTGACAGCGGCACGCTCGAAGCCGAGATCGAGATCTCCAGGGATTACTTTGAACATTTAGATGACAGATTCAGGCGAGATGCCACACCCGAACTCCTCGCTATCTTGAGATACTATGGTATTCCATATCACATTACAGGTCAACTGCCGCAAATGACGGTGAGACTCGAAATACCACAAAAACTGACCCCATGGAAACCAGTAGCGGCTTTGGCAGGCATAGTAGCTCTCTTGTGGTTTCTTGGCCGGGAGTGAGTGCGCTTTGCACAGCATACTGCCTACCAATCTGCAGTTGCAAGTGAAATTACACATAATGTCCAATATCCCGTTGACTTCAACTTCAGGTCCACACTTAGCGGCCAACGCCAAGCTATGCTGCCTGACAACGCCTTGCACCTGACGGCTATTCCGTTGCGCTCCATAGCCGCAGGTGAAGGCCACGTTGGGCCATCTGCATGAGTCATGAGCAACGCCATGTATGAGGAGAAAAACGTGGCAGGAACACCACTCACTTTTCGGCGGGTCTTTGAAAGTCTAAACCGGCTCGGGAACCACTCTTTATTTGGTTTCGATGGTGAACGGATCATTCCTCTTGAGAGCAGAACCAGACTAGTCTTCATAGATGTCGGCTTTGGATTCAGTGACAAGCTTTCGTCATCGAAATTGCTGCAAGTTCCCCTAAAGGAACTGGCTGATGCCATCGGGGACAATTTTCGACAGCATTTATCTGAGGCTTTTCTTTTCACATATTATGATCCCTCGATAACAAGTAAAAAAGCTGTAATAGACTTCACAAGTCAATTCGAGAATACCGCGGTCTGTATTCAACAGAAAACGAGAGAGGAATTGCGGCGCAAGTATTGGGTTTCAACGGAAGAATTGGGTGAACTCATTTGTATGCTTTACTTCAGAGAGAAAGGATATATTGTTCAAAGACCTCTTCATACTTATGGTAGAGAAGGAGATGGCCAGCCGGGTGTGGATGATGTCATAGCTTGGAAGTCTCCGGTTCTGCGCGAACTTAAAGAGTTTGGCTTTGTCAACACGGGATGCCATATATCAGAATTGGCATGCCTAAGGTGGTTGGGGAAAATCTCCAGTTCCAGCATAGACTTTGACGTCGCTGATACTGCAGAGGCACTGCTGATTGAAGTCGAGCCTTCACTGGAAAGAGCAATTTCCACCAGTTCGTCCACGGGCATTAGCCAATTACTGAGAGCCAGCAAGGCACACATAGCGAAAAACCTATTCATCTCATTCCCATGTGTCGGTGAAAATCTCGATGAAGTGTTGACCCAAATCAGAAGCATCGCCACAGATGAAGCTGGCGTGGGCAAAGTTCTTCTCCACGACAGCGGGATCTATTTCGAGCATTCCAATGCCTTTCCTGATGACAACGTGTCCTTGCTAATCCAGGAATACGAAAACAACCTAAAAAGAATGTTGCTGAAAAATTTCTATTTTGACGAAATAGTCAGAATGATAGAAGAACTCAACTTAGATACCAAGAGTAAGGGCTTCGATGAAGTTTGGATAGATTTTTGTGGCAACGTCGCAGAAATCCCGATAAACTATCTTCTGCAAAGAATAAGTAGGCTCATCGAATGACCCGCTTGCCAAAGCATCTGAGGGGTCAATATGCCTGGTATGCCAGATGACCTAACAAATCGCTGCATTTCGACCGCACGAGACGGCCGCAAATTAGGTCTGGTGCTGCAAATGAGGGTTAGTTATGATTCAGACGCAGTTCCACAAATACCGTGCGGCGGATGGGTTTCGTCGTTAGATGGCACACTCCAACGATTCAACTATAAGCCATTGAAAGGGGGTTTTCGCTATGCCTGAATGGACTGTCCACGATAAATGGGCAAAACAATTGGGGATACCCGGAGCGGTTTCAAGGTTTATCAATCTCTTGATTGATAAACCTCAAAAGAATCAGGAGTATATGGACTTCTGCAACAGGAGTGCAACTATCTACAGAGGTGGCAAACCAACTAAAATGAATGCTGGTATGGTGGATCACCATGATTCAGGTAGGAACAACCCCGTTCTTGCGACAATCCATCTCAAGTTCCTGCGCAAAAAAGGGAATGAGTACGTAATGGCTTGGTATTTACACCAAACCCTAGATTATCTCAAGTCGTGGGTGAACCTAAGCAATGAGATCAATCCTATTCCGCCTATCGAAGACATCCTCACAGACAAAAGAATACGGAAGAAGATAGGCGACCCTCAGGATCCTATAGTAGAGGCTGTCAGAACCTTTGTTGTGGAGCACTCAGGAGCAATACTTCAGGATTTGCGAGATTCCAAATGAAAAGTAGTCTCTTGATAATGCCTGGTAAAAGTGAGGCCACCTAACGAATGGATGCAGGCGGACCTCGTATACGCTCGGCCGCTGATCCTATCGTTAATATCCATTTTGTTGTGCATAGCTCTTACCAAAAGAAAGTCGCGGCGGCGCTCAGGGGTATACACTAAGTAAGGTTTTGGCCGTGAATACGGAATACAGTGATGAGAAGCAGTTATTCTATTGGTATACGGTCATCTTCGCCTCTGTAGTCTGGACCAAATGTCGCCAAGCCTGCTAAAGGAGGAACTATCAATGAAGCTTGATATGGCCCAGTTTATTAACGATCGAGACGGTATGCTTCACTATTTAGCTAAGGAAAACGTTGTCCCTGTCAAAGCACCTCCGTGGGCAGATCACCCTTTTGAACTTCGGCGCAATGAGAAAACTCTAAGAGGCCAGATTGGCAAGCATCTCGTTGGCAGAGAGACAACCCCACTTGTCCTCGAGCTTTTGGGTGTGCGGGACGAGCAGTCTTGCAAAGCAGTGAGAAAACGAATCAAGCAGATTAGGCAACACTTCGGTTACTCATGATAGCTTCTGAACCGAACGTAAGAACTGTCATTACATTATGGTTGCATAGGAAACTAAGAAGCTATTGTTGTATGTGGAGCGAGTGTCCCAGATTTTTGTCCCATAGCAAAGGCACTTGAACGCTTTGTACAACATTCGGCGAATTGGCAGCTAAGCATCATAACCATCGTCTGGCCGACAAGGCGCTGGCAGCACTACTATGATAAAGCTCCACTTGTTGGTGCTTCGACGGTATCGACTGTTTGATAAAGAGCCAGAGAAACCATAAAGTGGGGACAATTCAAAGATGGCCAAAGAAGATCACAAGTCAGCCAGAATAGGCGTCTATCAATGTCGCCTTGATGGAAACTTCATCTCGAAAGGGAAGTGGGTCACAGGGTATTACGGTCTGTTCCGGGAGGATATTCTCCATTCTAAGGTCATTCCGGATCTCCAAGATGCCAAACGCGTAGGCTGGGACTTCGACTTTCCGGTGCTCGTAGTGTCCTACTCTCTGGGCAAGGGTGATCCACCGAAGCCATTGCCACGGCCTCCAGGAAAACTCACTGTAAAATCAGCGGGAGGGGTGAACCGTCTTCGAAGGATGGTGGGTGTGCCGGTTCGGCGGAAGAAAATCCCGAAGACTGAAACTTGGGAAGCAGTAATCGATGCTAAAGGTCAGGTTTCCAAAGTGCAAGGCCACAAGCTCAACTCCAGTGAGCTGTAAGCGAAGTTGTCTCAGGTCGGTCATGTTGCATTCCTGTGGTGGGCCTCCCAACCAGCCGCTCCAGCCGACGTTGGGGTTGGGCGTGGTTGGAAAGAAAAAGGTGGTTCGGGCCCAGTGCGGCTGAGCTTGGATAGGCAAACACAAGCTAAGGAGTTTCTGTAACATGTCAAGATTTATTGAGCGTTATCTCAAAAAGTCTCGACCGGAGGACATCTCTTACTCTGATTTTGAGCAATTCATTAGTCAGGGTATCGAGGAACACCAAACATTGGAGTACAAGCCTAGAGGCTTACTTGTCAAGCAGGACGGTAGCATAACTAAGTCCAGCAATCCCAGAGATATTATTGGATTTTCGGCTTTAGCAAAATCGGTCGCCAGCTTCGCAAACTCGGAAGGTGGGTTACTTATCCTGGGAGTAAAGGAAAAGTCTGAAAAGCACAAGGGAACGGTCATAAAGGTGAGACCGGGTTCTATCAGTCCTCTGCCGCCGTCCGTGACACGCGAGAGGATAGAGAACAATCTAGCCGCCAAGATTCAATATCCAGTGGAAGGCATAACTATTGTTCCCTTGCGCAAATCGCTGAGAAGTAAACATTTCGTGTACTTGATTGATGTGCCACAAAGCGTTCGAGCTCCGCACCGGGTCAATGAACTGCATTACTACCAAAGGTATAATTTCACGACCTACGAGATGAAGCACTATCAGATTGCTGACCTGTTCGGAAGGCGATCAGCACCTGACCTGACTATAGAAATTCAAAAAGCCAAGGGGATGAACGAAGACAGAGGCCACGTCACAATAGAACCCCTCATTATCAACAGGGGTCGGAGCGTTGCTAAGTTCGTAACGTGTATCTGTAGTATAGTTAATGAGTCTTGGGAAATCAAGCAGAGCCGATGGCATGTCTCTACCTCGAAAAGGACTTGTCAGTACTCCACAGGATTCAACTCAGTGATTTACCCAGATATACCCACTAACACCGGATATGTTGAGTTTAGACCTAAAGGAACATCTGATGACCAAGAACTAATCTTGGGGTTCGGGATTTATGCTGAAAATATGACAGAAAAGAATATTTGTTTGCCAGTCAAACTCCCGCGGTCTGCCCAACAAGTCACTGCAGTCGGCCGCTAATGGAAGGCAACTGCAAATTATGCCCAATTCTGTTTTTAGAAGCCCGTTTTTATTGGGTTTGGTTTCGGACAAACCTCAGTGTGGCTGAACTCGGGCTTTGGGTCGAAAAAGGAGAAGAACTGTGAGTACCAGAATTCTTGACAGCAGTAAGAACAAAAAGCTCCAGCCTGTTCATGCCCTCTGGACGTTTTACGAACCAGCAAAGGCACCCTACCGTTTTGACGCCCAAACAGTGGCAGACGCCAGAGAGTGGCAAAAAAGGACACGACAAGCCCTTCAGCAGACTTTGGGCTTTGAATCCCTACCGACTGCACCTCTTTCGCCCAAAATAATTGAACGGATTGATAAAGGAGATTACATTCGCGAGAAGGTAATATTGAACACCTCTCGCGATTCTTTAATGCCTGTTTACTTACTAATTCCGAAACAATCCAGAAAACCTTGTCCAACTATTCTTGCCTTTCACGGGCATGGCTATGGGGTTAAAGATATTGTAGGGTTGTGGGAGGACGGAGAAGAAAGAGACACACCGGATGGCTATCATAAAGATTTCGCCGTAGCTGTGTGTAAGCACGGATTCATAGTTGCAGCCCCGGAAATATCATGCTTTGGGGAAAGACAAACGGATTTTTCCTATCTCAACACTGCTATTGGTCAGGGCATTCCCACAACTTGTACCCACACCGCAATGCTGGCCTTCCATCTCGGCGGGTCTGTAGTCGGACTGCGTGTTCAGGACGGAAAACGCCTTATTGACTATCTTGAAACACGAAAAGATGTGGATATAGAGAAACTTGGAGCCATGGGTATTTCAGGGGGTGGGATGCATACATTCTTTTCCACCTGTCTCGATGAACGAATCAAGGCATCTGTAATCAGCGGATACTATTGCACGTTTCGAGATAGTATCCTGGCAATGAACCATTGTGCCTGCAATTTTGTTCCGGGATTGTATCAGTTTGGGGAAATGTACGATCTGGTGGGTTTGATTGCTCCCCGCCCATTGCTGATTGAAGCAGGTAACTATGACTGTATTTTTCCAATCAAGGCCGTGAAGAAAAGCGTGGCAAAGGCAAGGTCAGTGTACAGCGTTTTTGGTGCCAGAGATCAGATACAGACAGATTATTTTGAGGGGCGACATCAAATTAGTGGGCGGCGCGCCTACGCTTTTCTTGCCGGAGTACTTTTGGATGCATAGCGCGGTGAAACCGCAATTAAATTGCCACAAAGGCACGAAGACACAAAGAGATTAAAGCTTTAATAATTCATATTTCTTCTTGGTGCCTTGGAGCCTTCGTGGCTGACGTTCCAGCGGCAATTATTCACCTAAAAGGATCACGATGATAGCCAAGACACTTAGAAGACCGTGGCTTTTTGTGCTGGTTCTGCTTGTGGCCGGTCTTCTGATCAGCTTTGGACGTACATTACATGTCCCTGTTTTCATAGCAGATGAGGGGAGTGTTCTGCACCTTCCGGTCTTAAGTTGGTGGCGGAACCTCCCCTTAATATTTTCTCGGGACTTTCTGATGTTTACCGACGGACAGTTTCGTCCGTTAAGTTATGCACTGCTGGCCGTCGTCCGCACCTTTGTTTCTCCTGAGAATGTGGTCTTCTGGCACTTGTGGCTGCTGTTGTTTCATTTTCTCAATGCAATGTTAGTCTTTCTTGTTGCCCGCCACTTCGCCAAACACACAGGCAGTGCAATTTTAGCCTCCCTGGTTTTTGGCCTTCACCCTTTGGCTGCGGTGGTGGTAAATAACATCAACTATTTTCATTATGTACTCGGCCTGACCTTCTATTTAAGCGCGCTATGGTGTTATCTGTCATTTGTGCGTCTGTCCCAAAAAAAACTGTATATTGCGGCAATACTGTTATTTTTCTTGGGGATTTTCACTTCTAAGGTGGTATTTACCTTACCTCTGATTTTGGGGCTCTATGAGGTATTTTACTGTCGTTCGAGACTGCGTAAGCTGCTTTTACGAGTCTTGCCTTTTATCGCAATCTCCGTAGGAGTCTCACCGTTATGGCTGTTTCACAAACCTCATCCCTATTATTTCAAGTATGTTGACCTTTCAGCCAAGGCAGCCCGGAACAGCTTTTTCTCGGCAGTAGGGGCCACAGGTTGGTATTTAAAGGGGCTGTTATTGGGCAGGAATATACCAGTAGTACTGCGTGAAACGGTAGAACGCATCCTGCGATTTCTCCATTGGCGATTCCTCATCTGGGGGGCGATAGATTTAGGGATACTAATAACCGGGGGATGGGTTTTACGCCGGAGACGCTGGCTGGGTCTGGGATTGCTATTTGCATTCGTAGCCCTGTTACCGTTTGTGACTACCGTCCTAAACAGGGTGGATATCTACATTCACTGGTCCTATCTTTACATTCCCACTGTGGGGCTGGCCCTTTTTGTCGGGGGGTTAGCGGATGTGTTTTGGGCATCTCAGAGACATAAAGTAAGGCAGGCAACACTGCTGGTTTTCTCCTTGGTGGTGGTTCTCTATGGGATTCAGCAGGTTCGGCTTAACCACTTCTCTCGGTCGGCGATAAGCTACTGGAGCAGGGCCCTACGGCTTAATCCGGACAGTGAGACCGCCTCACGGGAATTAGGCAGAAGTTACTTAAAACAAAGGAAAACCGCAGAGGCTGTGGACTTTCTGTTCTCCCCGGCCATAAAGCAGATTCAGTCTTCTTGCCTAATTATGAGCCATCACTATTGCGAACAAGGGGATTATTTGGCAGCGGCTATCCACCTGCGGATGTCTGGCCAGGAAGAAAAGGGACTGCAATTTCAAAACCTTGAAGTGGCAACTGGAAAACTGTTTCACGCTATCGGTGCCATAGATTATGCGGAGTCAGCCTTAGGGAAAATCCTGATGGCTAACCCTCACAACACTGAGGCTATGGAGGAGTTGGCCTATGTCTGGTCACTCAAGGGATATGTGACCGCTGCTGAGAAATTAATTGATCAAATACTGAGGCTCGCACCATCTTCTCCTCGGATTGACCAGATGCTGACAGCATTGGAGGAACAGCGGAATGCCGCTTTATCCTCTAATTTACAGGTAGTAGAGCCGCCTTCGCCGGACCGGTTGAGGTATATGAGAGAAGGAGTGAGGAGTGCCCAGCTCCAGGAAGAGATTATCAGTTTGAGCGAACACTTTCCAAGCGACCCGGTGGTTCAGATGGAGGCTGGCATCTGTCTGGTGAAAGAGGGTCAGCCCAGGCGGGCGCTGTCGAAACTCATTCTTGCCACTCAGCGGCTTTCCTCTTTTGGCTATGCCTGGGCAATCAGATGCTGGACGGCAGTGGAGGTTGGAGATTATCAGGAGGCTGAGGAGGCAGGTGCGAGGGCGTTGCAACTCGACCCACAAAGTCCAACAGTTCACGGAATTCTGGGTCTGCTGTTCAGTAGAGAAGCTGCTGATCCTCGCGCTCCCAATCGTGAGGAAAAACTCAACATTGCCATTATCCATTATCAGCAGGTTATTCAACTTGACCCTACTTCCACCTCCGCTTTTAACAACTTGGGCAATCTGCTTCGCCGATCTGGTAGATTCTCTGAAGCGATTGAATATTATCGCCAAGCCCTCCGGCTCAAACCAGACTTTGCCGAAGCCCATAACAACTTAGGTGCTGCTCTCGCGCAACAGGGGAAACCGGAAGAAGCTGTTCAACACTATCGTCAGGCTCTTCGACTTAAGCCAGATTTTGTCGAGGCCTACAGCAACTTAGGCGCTGCCCTCGCCCAGCAGGGGAAACTGGAGGAGGCCAGAGCCTATCTTCAGCAGGCCTTATCCATTCGACCGTTCGATAGAGAGACACTTTACAATCTGATTATGGTGCTAACCAGCCAGCGGCGATTTGATCAACTCATACCCCTGTTGCAAGAAAGGTTGAGACAAGCGCCGGGAGACATCGGGGTAGCCCTCAACTTAGCCTGGATGTTGGCTGCCTGTCCAGAACCAAGACTGCGAAATGGTCCCCAGGCTGTGGAGCTGGCTGAGCGTATCTGCCAGGCGAGTAAGTATAAGGATCCTCGTGCGCTGGATACCCTGGCCGCCGCTTATGCTGAGATAGGCCGTTTCGATGAGGCGATTCAAAAAGCCCAGCTTGCACTGCAAATCGCATTCACATCAGGTCAGAGTGAGTTGGGCAAGCGGATTGAGATACACCTTAAATTGTACAAAGCCCATCAGCCAGTTCGTTAGAGATTTTAATAGAGATTTCAATGTTAGTCTTTGATTAACAGACAAAAAGGAGGAAACCGATGAAAAGTAGGATGCTGTGGAAAGGCGGCTTATTCTCCCTTATGCTCCTCGTGGCCTTTCTGGCTCCGGGTAGTGTATGGGGTGCACCCACAGCTGAGTCAGGAGAGGTTGTTGTGGAGCACGTCGAGGGGACACTCAGGGTGGGGATGGGCTCTGTGAGCATTGATCCTCCCTGGCCGGTCTATGTGCCTTACGGTGAACGGGTGAAAGTCCACGAGTTCTACGGAGGGCCGACCTATGTCAAGGCCGTTGTCTTTCAGGTGGAGGAGTTGAAGGTGGCCTGGGTGGTGTTGGATGTTATTGGAATCAACTGGCATAGAGTGAACTTCATCAAAGAGCGGATTGCCTCCGAGACCGGACTTAAGAAAGCGCACATCATGGTGCAAGCAACCCACTGCCACTGCTATCCAAGAGTCCGGGAAGGCAAGATTCTGGATTTGTTAGCAGAGCGATCCGCGCAGGCGGTGAAGGAGGCCCTGGAGGGTCTCTTTGAGGCCAGGATAGGGATAGGTCATCGCGTGTTGAGACAGGATCTGGTCGTCAACCGGGATAATTTCGACGGCCCCGTTTCCTCCGATCTTTATGTGATGCGCATAGAGGATGGAGAAGGTGTTGCCCGGGGCGTGATCTTCAACTTCCCCGCTCATCCGGTCATTTTCACCAAGTCGTGGGGGCCAGGAAAGCCGGGGATGATCGGGCCCGACTGGCCGGGGATGGCCAGAGAGTACATTGAATTGCAAACCAGATTGGACAGGCTCTATCAAGTCTACAACATAGGCCGGAAGGTTCCCGCAGATATCTTCACCATGTTTACTCAAGGAGGGTGCGGCTCTTCAGTGGGTCTGGGGGCGCCTCAGCTACCGATTGAGGAGGTGGATGGGGTGCCGGTACCCAGGAGGAGAAATATTCCAGAGGCTGTTGCCAGGAATGTGCTGACGATGCTGTCAGAGATAGAGACCGCCGAAAGCGTGAAATTGGAGTTTCGCTGGCAGATGGTAAAGCTGCCTCCTATGGCTGAATGGATACGGGAACGATTGGCAAAAGAGAAAACCCCCAGTCCCTGGGGAGAGACCACCTTACTGCAGGCCTTCATTTTTAACGATGAGACGGTCTTTTGCACATTCCCCGGTGAGCTGACGGCTGAGCTGGTAGTTGCGTTCAGGAAGCATAGTGGTTTCAAAAATAGCATCGTTCTTGACCACGCCAATGACCATATAAGCTACATTCGACCTGAAGGTGAGGTCATCGAGGGGATTGCTTGGGGAGCGATAGGAGGAAGAACCTTCTTTGGCCCCAAGCAAGGACCTACGATTATGAACGCTGCGCTCAAGTTGGTGAATCCCCATTTTGAGCCTTTCCCGCCTTTTGACGAGCGTACTATGGGAACCATCCGGGGGAACGTGGATTATGATGGGGAGCAGCGCATAGAGATAACGGTTATGAATGTGCCACACGGCCCAAGACATGGGCCGAGCAAAAAGGTGGATGTGGGAGAGAAGGGCACTTTTGAGATAACCCATCTTCTTCCCGGAGCGAAGTTCCTCTCTGTCATCGAGGTGGCGGTTGACCAAGAAAATCTCCCGCTCCTGCGGGGATGGCCCGCCAAAGAGCTGACGCTCATCAGCAATCACCCCGTGACGGTGAGAGCGGGTCGGGAGAGCGTAGTCCATTTCCACCTCTATCAGGAGATGTTAGAGACAGAGGTAAAGGCACTTCGCATTGAGGAGGTTGAGGTCGAAGGCCATCAAATCTCTGGTCGTGTTCAGGTTGAAGGGAAACCCGGTTCAGGGGAACGGATCGACGGGGGGATTTTTCCTTTTGGTGTTCCTCTGCGGCATGGTCATCTGGTGCTCAATCAGCCTGTCCGGCAGACCACAGTCGAAGAGGAGGGGGTGTTCCTATTTGAGGGGGTACCAGCGGGGAAATACCGGGCCGTCTTTTGGCTGGATGTAAACGG
>DAOVPH010000181.1 GCA_030629295.1 Candidatus Latescibacterota bacterium
CAACAGGGGAGATGCTACCGATGTCTTCGATGGGAAGAGATTCACTGCCTTCACCCCAGAGACAAATCCCAGCACTATTGGCTATGATAGAGATACCCGAATTGCAGTTACCAATATTCGCCGGCAGGGCACTAAGATGGTGGTTGATATTCAGTTTGATTTTCTGAACCATCGTATCCTCAAATACAGCGAGTGGTCAGGTGAGATCCACATCAACCGGGATGTGACTGTGCATTCTTCTGCTATCTTGGTTATCAAACCAGGCACAGTAATCAAGTTTCCTCCCGCCGATTCAATGCGCGCCGGCCTGGACCCTGACAAATGCGAGCTTATAGTGCGGGGAGGACTTGATGCCCAAGGGTCCTTCTTTTCACCTGTTGTCTTCACCTCTGCTGCCCCGGAGCCGAAAAGAGGCGACTGGTATGGAATTCGACTGGAAGAGGACAAAGCGAATCTGAAAATGGATAATTCTGTACTCCAGTATGCTCAGTTTGGTATAAGTGGAAGCGGAACGCAAACTTACGTGGATATTTACAATTCAACCATTCAGCATAATCAGCAGGACGGGATCAACCTGAACTACCCCTGGCTTTCTTTTATCACTCTCTCAAAATGCAAGTTTCAAGACAACGGCTCGGCAGCAATTAAATTCACTCAGGGTGGGGTCTTCACCTTACAACAATGTACTATTTCAGACAACGAGGGGGGGATTTGGGGGAAAGGGGGAAAAATAGAGATCCGCTCCTCTATTATCGAGGCAAACCGCCGGGATGGAATCTATTTGGATTCTTGGCAAGGAGAATTCCGCATCACAGATTCTCTGATCAAAGACAATCTCTTCACTGGAATCCGCCTGATCCATTACTCAGAGCCATCTGATGGAGTTATCAAGGGAAATTCGATCAGCAACAACCCAATTGGTATAGCTACCTTTTCCTGTTCGCCTCGCGCCACAGAAAACAGGTTAGAAGGCAACGATTTCGCGGTGCAGTGCGAAGGAACGGCCGTGCCTCAGTTAGACGGATTCAACCATTTCCTCAACAATGGATATTCGATTCTAAATCTGACAGGTCAGGAGATATCGGCACAGAACAACTGGTGGGGCACCGCCGACCCAGATAGGATAGCCTCCCAGATCAAGGGTCCTGTCAAGTGGGATCTATACTTGAGGATGGACCCTAACGATATCGACCTGGGCTTTCTCTTGGGGCAAAACTTCCCCAACCCCTTCAGCTCCGTTACCCGGTTCTGGTATCAAATCCCGTTAATCCGCACTGATCCCCAGCGGGGCCGCTATGTGGTCTTTACCATTTACAATATCCTGGGGCAGCCGGTGAGAAGACTCTTTGACGGCCAGGTTACTGCCGGGCCCCACAGTCTAAGCTGGGACGGATGTGACGACAGCGGCAGAAAAGTGGCCAGCGGAGTCTACATTTATCGGCTTACCACCGAAGGTTTTACTGGCACCGGCAAGGCAATCCTAACCAGATAGGAATACAGTATGTCCTACCTTTCGAGCGAAGGGAGAAAGAGGTGATTTACATTGTTGACAACCATCAAGAGTACAGTATTACCGGTTGGACGCCGCAGATTCAGAGGGCCATAAATGCGATCACGGCCGAGCCCTGTGTGATGGAACACTACACCGATGCCTGCCTGGCCCGCCTGGAAGAATTGGCTGCCAAGGCAGTAATCCTGGGAGGGAGTGGTGACCCCTGGGAGAGCTGCGATCTGGCCACTTTTGCCGGCGAGTTCGACATTATCCGGAAGGCCCCTGTGCCCGTGTTGGGCATCTGTGGGGGACATCAGTTAATCGGCTTTGCCTACCATGTTGAGGTCGGAGGGATAGGATTCACGGAGGAGGATTACCGTGAGATAGATATTGTGGAGGATGACCCCTTGTTCAATGGGCTGAAGGGGCGATTTGTCGTTCGTGAGTCTCACCACGATGAGGTGAAAAGTCTGCCTGCGGAGTTCGTGCTGTTGGCCTCCAATTTTAATTGCAGGATTCAGGCTATGCGACATGTGCAAAGACCAGTCTATGGGGTTCAATTTCATCCAGAATTTTTCAACCAGGAACACCCTGACGGTCGAATTATTTTGGAAAACTTCCTCAGAATGGAGAGGAGCGAGATATAGCTGTACTGAAGGAATTGGTCAGATTCTGTCGAAGAAATCATTTTTGATGCTCCGGTGTGCGTCCTCGCACACCGAAATATTGAACTTACAGACGGGGGAAGACGCCCTCGAGAGCCTATTTGAGTATTTTTCAAAAGAATCCAAGCAGGGATCTTCACGGAAGCACCGATACATTTAATTAATCTTAACCTGCACGTTAATTACCATACCGCGCAAATAGTTGTGAAAAAATTGCGCGGTTTTTCAAAAAAAGTGCATTTTGGACTTGACATCTTAAAGAGATGTCCTATATTTTATATGTACGTATAATATGTATAATAAGTATTATGAACATAAACAGTTGTCTGGATATTTTAAATAGGTACCTGTAAATGAAGAGATTAGATATATTGAATCCTGAGCCTTTATATCTCCAACTGAAGAGAGATTTGGAACGGGAGATCATTGAGCGAAGGTTACTCCCTGGCGATAAGCTTTGGTCAGAGAAAGAGTTACGGGAGAAATGCGGTGTTTCTGTCATCACGGTGAGAAAAGCCTTGGCCGAGCTGTGCAAAGAGGGATGGATATATAAAAGGCAGGGGATGGGAAGCTATGTGACAGAAAGAAAGCAAGAGAGAGGTCTTGCTGATCAACAGCTTAAAAATATAGCTTTTATCGTATGTAATAAGACCTCACTGGACGGTTTTTACTCCCGGGTGTTACACGGCGCAGAGAGAGCAGCAGACGAGAGAGGCTGCCACTTGCTTTATCACAGTATAACGATGGAAGAACAGACGGAGAACTTTGAGTCAAAGATAAGGATATTGTCTAAGGCAAACAACACCGTGGGCTTGATCATAACAGGGATTATGCCGCCCAGTGTGGTTACAGCGGCAAAGAAAGGTCCCCTTTCCTGTGTGTTTGTGGGAGATATCGCTCAAAAGAGAGTGACCGCAAGGAAGGTCAATATCATAGCTTTTGATGATTATGGAGCTGTTTTTGAGGGGATGAGCTATCTAATTTCCTTAGGACACCGGAGGATAGGATTTTTATGCGGCCCATTGCGCTGCTCTTGGTGGATTCAAATGTTTCAGGCATATAAAGATGCCTTAACACGGGCAGGAATTCCCTGGAACAGAAGACTCTCAGTTTATTGTGAGATGGATACAGTAGAAGAAGGATACAGGGCGATAAATGAACTCTTCTCCCGGAACAATTTGCCCACAGCAA
>DAOVPH010000173.1 GCA_030629295.1 Candidatus Latescibacterota bacterium
ATGGGAGATGCCTTCGTTGCCTTAGCCGAGGATGCTACCGCCGGATATTGTAACCCTGCAGGTCTCTCTCAACTGAAATCCAATCAACTTCTACTTCAACACTCGGAGCGCTTCGCCGGAGTGGTTAAAAACGACCTCATAGCTGTGGTTATCCCCGGTAAGGCTGAACAAAGCTTTGGTGTAAGCCTGTTTCGGATTGGAGTGAATGACATAAAATACACCAAACTGGAAGATCCTACTAAGCCCTTAGATCTTTCTCAAAATCGACCTTATGTTTCAAAGGTGGTGAGCGCAACCGACTGGGCCCTCTATCTCTCCTTTGGGCACCGGATACGGTCCGGGTTTTCTGCTGGCAGCAGTCTTAAGTTAATCCTGAGAAAACTGGGGGGCAACACCGCCTTTGGGTACGGAATCGACCTGGGATTTTTATACCGTCCGTTACCCACCTTGTCCATAGGGGCGAACTTCTCCGACCTGTTCTGTACCCCAGTAAGCTGGGACACAGGAGCTAAGGATGTGATTATGCCCTCTGCTCGGGTAGGGCTGGCCTGTTTCTGGCCAGTTGCTCTTCTGCGCGGCGAATTGACCAGTGCCTTCGAATTGAAGGCAGAAAAAGAGAGCGACCGTTACGATCTGAACTTCAGCAGTGGGGTGGAGTACCGTTTTCGGAATCTGCTTGCCCTGCGGCTGGGATCGCAGCAAGGAAGGTTTACCGCCGGAGCCGGCCTGAGAATGTACAACCGCCTCGATATTGACTACGCTTTCCTGCAACACGAAGACCTCAATAATTCGCACCGGGTGTCGATCGCAGCTCAATTTTAGGCAACACTCAATTTAGTGATGTAGAGTAGAGACGACACGCCGGGTCGTCTCTACATTACACTTAACCGAATTAAGAAACCAATGGCCTGTTTGAAGAGATTTTTGATTTATTTCCTCATTTGGGGAGCCATTTACATATCAGTTTTGGCAGGGATTCTTATTCACTTGGGAAAATATTTGCCTTCTCTGCAGGAGTTTGAGAATTTTAAGCCGAAACTGATTACTACTGTCTATTCGGCAGATGGCCAGGTTTTAAAGAGATTCGCCGAACAAAGACGAGAGTATGTATCTTACGAAAGGATACCCACCCAGTTAATAGATGCAGTAGTGGCCACAGAGGGACACCGTTTCTGGCAGCATTGGGGATTGGATTTAAGCGGCATTTTCAGAGCTGCCCTCTCTAATCTAAAGGCAGGCAGAATAGTACAGGGCGGCAGCACCATCACTCAACAGTTGGCCCGCAATCTCTTCCTCTCCCAAAAGGTGAGCTTGAACAGGAAGATCAAAGAACAGTTGGTAGCCGTGCGTATTGAGCGGACTTATTCTAAACCGGAGATCCTGGAGATGTATTTAAACCAGGTCTACTTCGGCCACGGTGCTTGGGGCGCACAGGCTGCCTCCCGTTTATACTTCAGTGAGGATGTGGGAACCCTCTCTCTTAATCAGTGTGCCACCCTGGCAGGGTTACTTAAGGCACCTACTCTCTATTCTCCACTGGATTATCCTCTGAAGGCCATAAAGAGGAGGAACCATGTACTCAGAAGAACGGCGGAGCTGGGAATGATCTCCAGAGAGGAGGCGGAAGAGACATCCAACCAAGATCTTGAACTCCGGCCCCAACTGGAAGAACCAGGAGAAGCGGCCTATTTTGTTGAGTATGTGCGGCAGCAATTAGAGAGGAAACACGGGAGTCAATTGCTTTACGAAAAGGGAGTATCAGTCTATACCACTTTGAATCTAAAACTCCAAAAGATTGCCGAGACGGTGTTGCTGGAACAGTTGGCACGGCGTCAAAAGATAGCAGACGCGCAATTTGCCCTTCAGGATTCTCTTCCGGTTGCCCTACAGGATTCTCTTCAGGTTGATTCTCTCCGTACTCGAGTGGTCCAAGGGGCACTGGTAACCATTAACCCGCACAATGGCCACATCCTGGCTATGGTAGGGGGGAGAGATTTCCAGGAGAGCAAGTTCAACCGGGCCACCCAGGCCCTCAGACAGCCAGGCTCAGCCTTCAAGCCTTTCGTTTATACTGCCGCTGTGGACAACGGATATCGCCCTACTGATCTTCTTTTAGATACCCCTATCTCCTTACCTATGCCTGACGGAAGCCTGTGGCAGCCTGAGAACTATGACCGCATATTCAAAGGTCCAGTCACCTTGCGCCAGGCCCTGGCAGAGTCGCGCAATGTGGCCACCATCCAGCTCTTAATGAAGCTCACCCCAAAAGTGGTGAGGAATTATGCTCAGATGATGGGAATTTCCAGTCCCTTAGCCCCAGTTTACTCCCTGGCCATAGGCTCATGTGATGTCCGACTTATCGAACTTGTCTCCGCTTACGGGGTCTTTCCCAACGGAGGCATCAGAGTGGAACCTATCGCTGTGCTTTCTATAATTGATAGAAACGGAAATATCATTGAACAGAGAGAAAGAGGCCCGGCAAAGGAGGTGTTAAGGGCCTCGACTGCGTATGTGATGACCTCTATGTTGGAGTCGGTTATGGACGCGGGCACGGCCCGAGGGGCAAGGTTGTGGTATGGGTTCAGACGACCGGCCGGAGGAAAAACCGGAACTACTAACGATTTTACCGATGCCTGGTTTGTCGGTTTTATCCCTCAGATGGTTAATGGGGTGTGGATTGGCTTTGATGAAAAGATTCCCCTGGGCGAAGAGCACGCCTCGGCTGCTGCCGTAGCCCTCCCCGTGTGGGCTAGATTTATGAGGGCAGCCTGTGACTCCCTGGAACTGCCCGCTAAGAATTTTCAGATGCCATCAACAGTGGTGGAGCTGGAGATCTGTGCCGAGAGTCATAAGCTCGCCACCCCCTATTGTCCTCAGAAACGAAGAGAGGTTTTTATAAAAGGCACCGAACTCACTGAAGTTTGCCCGCTACACCAGGGGCCAGGGAAAACCATTCCCAAGCCCGAGGAAAAATCTCTACAGAGAGGGGAACTTGTGTTCTGACCTAGAAATGGCGAAGAGAGGCCTCGTGCTTTTGTGTCTAACCGCAAAGATCCCAAAGAAGGCGCAAAGTTCGCTAAGACTTTGAGTATTTTACGAACGACAATTGCCGCACTTTAAATTCTTATCTCTGATGAATACTTTGCGGTCTTTGTGCCTGGTCAGCGGCCTTTGCGGTTAAATTCGATATCATAACGATGGACTCTCTGAGCGGAGTTACCGCTTTAGCGGTTTATCATAAACCCGTGAACGGGTAACTCCGAACCGCCTTAGTTGTGAAGTTAGATGGGGTGCGAGACGCCTGGAATAATGACCAATCGAACCTCAAAGATACACCCCAAAAGTTCGGTAGCAAAAAAAGAGGACAAGCAGAAATCGCTCGCCCCTTTCTTTATCTATGAGTCTGTAGTATTAGTCAACCACTTCAAAATCGGCATCCACGGCCCCGCCCTTTTCTGAGCCGGACGACTTCTGGGCGGTTGTCTGTTGCTTTCCCTCAGTGGTCC
>DAOVPH010000112.1 GCA_030629295.1 Candidatus Latescibacterota bacterium
AAACTACTTTGGCGACGGGGTGGCTATTTGCATTCAAATGATTCCTTCATGCTTGTGGCACATCGGGATGCCCACAGGAGAGATTTTTTCCTCTCTTGTGGCGGGTATTCTATTTGGAATTTTGGCTGTTCGTACTCATTCAATTCTGTGGGTCTTCCTGCTGCACTATTTGATTGCGGTAGCTTTGGATGTATTCATCGTAATGACAATTTAATCAGTGTCTGTCCGAATTTGTCATTTTTAGCGATTCACAAAATGTAACGAATCTACACGAATATTCATGAATATCATCGAACTATCTAAATAAATTGGTGTTAATTCGTGGTTGGAAAAGCGGGAATGCATTGCTGACCTGAAGTGGATTCCGGCTTAAAGATTACCGGATGATCTGCTGTTAGCTATTGCTTTGGGATTTTATATCGGTTATATTTAGATGATTGTTTTTCTCCGCTGAGGTCCCTGGGCAACTATGGGGCACCTACAGACGTATAACCTGATAGGAGTGTCCTTTACGGTGTTTGTTGAGCACATCCCAAAAATCTGAAAGGGAGGCTATTATGAAAAATATCTCCTTAGTAGAAACAATCAGAGTCCTCAGAAGGGGAATAAACAATTATAGAATCAACAGGCCCTTAGTAGTTTCCTTTGAGGTGACACTTTCCTGTAATGCGAATTGCCGACATTGCGACTGCGGAGGAATAAAAAGAGGAGAAACCCGGCTTGAGCCTGAAAAATATGGAGACTTAGCCTCATATCTGAATCCTCCCGTGGTGCAAATCTCAGGTGGGGAGCCCCTCTTAAGGGAGAATGTCGTCGATATAATCAGAGCGATCAAGAAACCCAATGGTCTTCCTTTTATAATATTTGTCACCAATGGTTCTCTCTTGAATAAAAAAAAATATTTAGAATTAAGAAAAGCAGGCGTGGATCAATTTTCTGTATCCCTTGACTTTCCAAATGAGAAACATGATAACTTCAGAAGATTTCCTGGGTTATATTCCCATTTGGAAGAAACGATCCCCGGTTTAGCAAACTTTGGTTATAAGGATATTGTTTTAAACTCTGCAATCACAAGAGATAATCTGATGTATCTACTTCCGCTGGCTAAAAAAGCCCAAGAATGGGACGTGTCAATGTCTTATAGCGCGTACTCAATATTGCGAATAGGAGACAAAAGCCATTCTATATCATCTGAGGAAGATTTAGGAGTTCTACAGCAAACTATCGGGAATTTGATAAAGTTGCGAAGAGGAGGTTCAAGAATTGTCAATCCCGAGTTAATGCTCTGGAAAATCTATAAGTTTTTTGAGCAGGGATTTATCCCTAACTGTAAGGCAGGGTTAAGGTTCTTAGTTGTGATGCCTGACGGCTATTTGACCCCTTGTTCCCATCACCGTAGAAGGTACTTAACCCAAGAAAGGATGATAGAAGAATTCTCAAAAAATAATAAGTGTGGCGGGTGTTATGTCGCCATTAGGGGTTATACGGAGATATCATATTGGGCATTGCTGAAAGAGAATCTCTCTTCGCGGGCTTCAAGGTTATCCCGAAAGACATCATTTTCAACCGCAAAATCGGCCCAGACGCTTAACTGTTAACCTTGTGAATTCTATACCCGCAGAAGGGATTCACAAAATTGCTCAGTCTTCTACTCTTCTTTCTCTATATGTCGGTGGCGATGACCTTTCTCCCACTGCCTACGCATCCCTATGTGGTCTATATGGGAGAACAATATGCCCCCGGGCTTGTGGCAGTAGTCGGTGGTATTGCAACATGCATAGCGGGTCTGATTGACTATCTTCTGCTCTCCCGTTTAATGAGATACCAGAGAATACGTAAGCTACAGCAGAGCAGCTGGTATCTGAGGTTTTCAGCGTTCTTCAGGAGCATGGCATTTATTGCTCTTGTGGTTGTTGCTTTCACCCCCATTCCTTTTGACCCTTTCAGATTTTTAGCAATTACCACCGAGTACGATAAGAAAAAGTACATTTTGGCGATATTTGTGGGTAGAGCTCCGAGATATTTTATCTTGGCCAGGGTTGGTTCGGAAGGGTATATTCCCACTTGGGTCTTGATTGGGGCTTTTGTATTGCTCTTTGGCATAGCTGTCTGGAAGAATTATGGTAAGATAAAACATAATTTTACAATTATATACAAAAAATATAACAGGAAACGGAAAAGAGAGTGATGGGGGCGAACTTTTTCTTCCAAGCCAAAAGAGAGAGCCGAAATGAAGGCAAAATAGACGATCCGCGAGGCATTAAGGTGAATCCGCACAAGATAGAACTGTTTCCTTTCTTCACTTGTTTACAATAAAGCGCCTTGGGAAAGAATGAAAACGCAGGACAAAAAGATATAGTATGCATCTGCAGACAAATCATCATAAGTTTCTTTGGTTCTTGGCCTTTCTTGTCGCAACTGTTGGATGTCAGATAGATCACGGATTGAAGCCAACTGGAGAGCAGAAAGGCAGCATAAGCGGAACCATCTTTTTTCAGGGCTCCTGGCCAGATTCTACTGAAGAGGTTAGCGTTGTCGTATACGCTAAATTTCCCTCCAGTGAATTAGATTTCATTAACATAAGTGTCTACAATGACACCTTGCCTCTTTGGGTTTCGGAATGCAATTACAGCGTAGAGTTGAACCCCGGAAGGTATGAATTGATTATGGTAGTTCTGAGAAAGCAAAAAGAGGGCTGGAGCCCAGATTGTTTTGCCGGGATGTATTATTCCCCATCCGATTCCACACATCATGGGGTGGTAGCCGTAGAAAAGGGCCAAAATCTGGTTGGCATCGATATCTCCGTCGATCTTTCTCGGGTGGGGGTACTTCCCCCTGAGCTTGAAGATGTTTTCAAACAGCAGGAGCAGTGAACCCTATGAAACTTCCTGTCTTACTGGCAGTAGGGCACCTGATTATTTTCAGTGCCATACCCACCTTCTCCGCTGAGACTCAACAGGGAAAATTGGCTGGAACAGTGAAAGATGCATCCACCCAGGAGGCCCTGCCAACTGTCGGCGTTGTGGTAAAAGGAACTGTTTTAGGAGCTATGACTGATCTGAACGGCCAGTTCTGTATCCCTAAAATCCCCGCAGGCACCTATTCGGTCGAGGCAGTAATGATTGGCTACAAGACGGCCGTTATTGAGGGAATCAGAATAGTCGCTGGGAAGACCACCACGGTTGAGTTTAAACTAAAACAAACAGCGATCGAGCTTTCACCGGTAGTAGTGACCGCCAGCAAGAAGGCCCAGCTTCTACAGGAGTCTCCGGTTAGCATCACTGTTGTGAGCTCTGTAGACCTACAGCAGCAAAGTGAGCCGAGTTTAGACCGGGTCCTGCAGCGCAGTTGTCCTGGGTTGGAATTCAAAGGGAGAGAGGTCGGCATCCGAGGTTCTACTGGATACAGTCAAGGGGCAGGCAGTCGAGTGCTTCTGCTCATCGACGATAGTCCTGCCATCGCTGGCGACACCGGCACCATAAAATGGGATATCATTCCCATTACCGAAGTTCAAAGGGTGGAAGTCATAAAAGGTGCTGGCTCTGCCCTCTACGGTTCCAACGCCCTCTCCGGGGTGATAAACATTATCACTAAGGAACCCACTCAGCGGCCTGAAACCAGAGCCAGCCTTTCCTGGGGATTCTACAGTAAGCCCTATTACTCTCAGTGGAAGTGGACTGACCATCGGCTCGATTTTCATAGCATCGACCTCAGCCACAGCAGAAAGCTGGGTAAATCCTCCGTTCTGATCTCTGCGGGGAGAAAATGCTCGGATGGATACTCTCAGAATGGAGGCTACCAGAGATGGAATCTATTCGGAAAGCTCACCTCTACTTTCTCTCCTCAAACCCGCTTCACTCTTCTTACTACCTGGGCAACCGATAATTGGGGATACTCAACTCAATGGAAAGGCCAGGACAGAGCCCTGGAGGTGCCCGATGAGTATCGAAATGACAAAGTCCTTTCCAATAAATTCAATATTCACTGTTCTTTTAGACAGGTAGTCAACTCACAGTTAGCTTATATCCTTAAAACTTATTGTCTTAAAACGTATTGGAAGAACAAGTTCCACGACAACGGGGATTATGCCAATTCCTACCGGGCAGGTGGTGAGCTGCGAGCGGAACTGCTTGCCACCGAGAGACACTCCCTGACAGTGGGGCTGGAGGGAGTCTACAACAAAGTGGAATCCACTATGTTTGGTGACCACAGCACTTACGATCCGGCGGTCTATATCCAAGATGAGGTTAAACTGCTGTCCACGCTCAAGGCTACGCTGGGAATGCGCTACGACACTCACTGGGTAGATGGTAACTCTATAGAGGACCAGCTCAGCCCCCGAGGGGGAATAGTCTATCGGCCCAGTGAGTCCACTTCATTGCGGGCCTCGGTTGGAAGAGGATTTCGCGCCCCCTCTGTTGCCGAGATGTTCACCCAAACCAAAGTGAGCGGTTTCTCGGTAATACCTAATCCAGATATCAGAGCAGAAAGAACGTGGTCTTATGAGATAGGAATGAATCAACTCCTGGGGAAACAGCTCATGTTAGACGTGGCCCTTTTCCAGAGCGGCTACAAGCAGATGATCGAGCCTAAGAGTATAGGAAGTGGCGAGTTCCAGTTAGACAATGTTACCCAGGCTCGTGTCCGAGGGGCGGAAATAGGGTTGAAGGGACAACTCTGGCGCAAATTTCTATCCGGCAATTTAAGTTATACATATATCGACCCGCGGGACCTTACTTTAAACCAAGCGCTTCCCTATCGGCATCGACACCAGGTACTTACAGCGATTTCATTGAACTGCCGAGCTATCCGAGTGGGAGGGGACTTCCACTATCGCAGCCGTCCCCAGAAGGCCATTGATTTCCTGGCCGCGGATGAGAGAGTGGCCCATTACGTGCTGAATGTCAACAGTAGCCTGAAATTGAGCAGTCGAGTAAACCTTCTCGGCCAGATTAGTAATCTACTTCAATATCATTACACTGAGGTGCCTCGTCATCTCGCTCCCATCCGAAACGGCTCCCTTACACTGAGGGCAAAGTTGTAGGGTAGCAAGTCCTTTCGGAAGGAGGCAGATGGAATACGAGATAACCGACCCAGAATCCGGGGCTAATGAAACCTCACAAACCAAAGAGAAGAAGGAGGGGATGGAAAGATAAAACTACCAAGCAACTGATACGATTCGAGAGACAAAGGAGGTGAAAGAAAATGAGAGTAAAGTTTAGCGTTGTGATGATGATTTTATTGGCCGCAATCGCCTGTGAGAAAAAGGCAGACAAGCCGCAGCCGGTGGGCAAGGTGGAGATTGCGACCGAGCCGGACCCCTTGATGGTGGCCCCCGAACTGGCTGATTGTATCATCACTGCCATAGGAAGAGAGACCGGGGGGGCGGTTGTTACCCTGACCAATGTGACCGTGATGCTCACCTATCTGGACAGCACCCACATTATGTCTGGGCCAGAGGGAGAGGAAGTGGACCTGACTGTTATCAAATTCACCTGGAAGGCCAGCT
>DAOVPH010000124.1 GCA_030629295.1 Candidatus Latescibacterota bacterium
AACAGACTATGATTGTGATGAGCCTCTTTGGTTTGATTTGCATAGTAGTCACTCCTTTCTGTGATGATGTTAAAGCATTATAGAGACGTCTTCTCGCAAGATCTCTTGAACATGCCCGCACAGAGCTGGATCTTTCATTGCAGCAGTCCCGATGGCTATAGCATCAGCCCCGGCCGCAAGAACTCTTCGGGCACCCTCGACATCTTGAATGCCGCCGCCACTGATTAAGCATTGGCATACACCACTGAGCTCTCTAAGAACGTCCAGCCCCTCAGACTCAGGCTTGCACTGCCTGATATTGATATGCACGACTGGGATACCAATGCTGGCTAAGATATGAACGGCATCTACGGTCTCTGCAGGCTCTGTCAGGCCAATCTTGAATATGACCGGAATATTCACCCCCTCGAGAATAGCGCTCGCCCACTCCTTGAGAAGCGCTGCGTTCTCTCTGCGGCAGAGCTGTTCCCCAAGGCCTTCCCTGACGAACATTTCCATCGACGAGTGTGCACAAAGGGATACATAATCGGCTCCCGCGGCTTCGGCAGCCGACAGAAAATCTAACGTGTGAGAAATCTCCACGGTCGCCACGCTTATCCCCACTTTTGAGCCGCCTGTGCGGGCGGCAGCGACGTGCTTCAGCAAGTAAGGCATATAGCGTGATCTGTCAGGCTTAAATACGAAAGCTTCTGGATACGGGACGTTGTCGCTCGGGTCTACTATGTACGTGCCCAACATCACAAGAGCGGCACCGGCACCATGTTTGGCACAGTATGGCCCATCGCCGTAACCCCCCAATTCCGCGAGCACGACACCGTTTTCTAAATCGTCAACAGGATCCGACATCGTCCAGCACCTCCAACTCAGTGAATGGCAAGGTTACCGTATGCCACCCATTCCGAATTTGATGACCGTCCATATGAAACTCGTAAGCCGAGCGATAGTAGGAAATTAGTCGTTTTTCTTAGCCACAACATGAACCCGCAGCCAATTGGTAAATGCTTCGCATCCTAAATCTCCTGAAGCCACTTGAAGGATGACTTTCTCCTGTTCATCTACAGTTGATTCGATTTCGTGGCCATTCAAGATGAGAAATGTTTCCATCGCTGCATGCCCTGTGCGTTTGTTGCCATGCACAAAAGGATGATTCTTGATGAGGGAGAAACCAATGGCAGCAGCCTTCTCAATAACTGTCGGGTAAAGATCTTCTCCACCAAATGTCATGCGAGGTTGAGCTAAGGCTGATTCCAATGCGCCTAAATCGTGAATACCCTCCGACCCACCATACTGTTCTATGAGTTGATGATGGAGCTCAAGCACCTCGTTGAGAGTAAGATAGCGCATCAGGTCAAGCGCCGATAAAGTTCAGCGTTCTTCTCAAGCACGTAACCTGTAACTTGTCTGAAAGTCTCTTCAGGACGCGTAAGTAATTCTTCAATGCTCACGCGAACTAATTCTTCTGATGAGACACCAAGCCTGCCCGCCACCTCTTTCAATTTTAACACCTGGTCATCTGGCAAGGTAACTGTAACTGTTCTCATAATAACTTCCTCCTAATTTCTCGTCTGGCCACCTAACGGATAAGCTCACCTGCAGAAACGCAAAATGCAGACAAACTATAAATTCTCAAAATAAACTTTTGAATGCCAACTAAACTGAAAAATTCAAAACAAGCCAGCGTTTCTGTCAGGTGAAGCGGGGGTTAGGCATATTAGACTTGAGGTCTTGAATATATTCTCTGGCAAATCTCTCTTTCTCCTCATAAAGGCTCTTAGACTTAGGTAAGTAGCATTTAAATTTTCCTAAAACATTTTCTTCTATGAATGTTATAATTTCTGCAAGTGACTGACCTCTCAATGTACCAGTTATTAGAGATTTTGTAATGATGAATGTTTTTCCACCCTCAAGTAAATGTGCATCATGAAGCATTTTACCCTCAATTGTTTCAGGAACTCCATCGGTTTGGGATTCCCGCGCTATTTGAGTAATCTTTTCTATTTCTTCTTTATGTAAACCTTTCTGTTCTAGAAATTCACGAATTTGGTCTTCTTTATTATAAATAATACCATGAAAAAATGCCCCAGCAATAAAGAAAAATTGATTATAGTTCTCTTCAGAGTAAATTTTCAGACCTACTTTAATAATCCCGTTAATGTGGTTAAGATCATGCATTTCATCCTTTTGTGCATAATCATTATAAACAAATTTTTTAATATCCTCTATACTAATCATTTGATATTTGTATGCCTAACGATTGTTTATGATAGTCGCATAAGTACCTTATCGGTGACAAAACTTGTCCCATAACACGCGACACGATTTCTTGCCAAGTTACTAAGTTGCAAGATATTACAGTAAAAAACCGATGGAAGCGCATTCATATTATGCAAGTCGGATAACAACACCAGCTTTTCTGGTGCCTCACCCACTTAGTCAAAGACTATCCGCTGTACTACGTATGCCTCTGGCGCTACGGTTTAGAGCATCGGTATGGATCATCGTTGTCCTCACGTCACTGTGTCCCAACAGTTCCTGCACGGTTCGTATGTGATTATCCATCTTCGAGGAGTTGGGTGGCAGTACAATCATCCGATCCTTCTCCCTCTTTACAGACCGTACAGTGATCTAGTGGTACGAAAAATCGATATCCTTCACCCAAAGTTGCAAACACTCCCCCGGCCGCAATCCCGCAGAAGAAGATGCAGGCCTCAATAGCATAAAAAAGGCATTCCTTAAACAACAATGCCTTGATTTCAATGGGTTAGCTTTTCATTTTTGGTGTCCAAATTGAACCAAACCGACCCCAATTCCTCCCAAAAAAAACGCTATCTAATTTCTTGATTCCTTTCGTATTAGATTATAGTCTAAGGGGTTACGGAGATCATCCGTTTTGGTTTAGAAGTCCGCTGCTCTATCCAACTGAGCTACAGGCGCAATTTTGGTCGGGGTGAGAGGATTTGAACCTCCGACCCCCTGCTCCCAAAGCAGGTGCGCTTAACCGGACTGCGCTACACCCCGAAGACGAAATTAATTTAAAACAACCGCCGCCGAAAGTCAAGCAGAAATTCTTAGTTCTCCTTTCAAGCACCGAATTTCTTGAGTCTTAATGCATTAGCTAAGACCAAGGCAATTATCTCCGTAGCCGGAAAACGGCCCAGTCCGCCTGACAGACACTGAGACTCGGAAAATTCCTCCACCCGGTCTGGCCGACACCACTCAGAGAAAAGCAGCACCGGCACCGGATGCCAACTGTGGGCCTCAAGCAAAGACGGTGTAGAGTGATCACCGGTTATCACCACCACATCTGGGTTCAATCCAGTTAGCCGGGGGATGCAACTGTCCACTTCTTCAATAATCTTTACCTTCCCGGCAAAATTCCCGTCCTCGCCAGTGCTGTCTGTTTTTTTGATGTGCAGGTAGAAAAAGTCATATTTAGCAAAATTATCAGCTAAGGTATTAAATTCATCGACAATCCTATCGCCACTGGACAGTAAATCCATTCCCACCAACCGGGCTATCCCCTTATACATCGGGTAGGCAGCAATAGCAGCCGAGTTCAGTCCATAGACCTCGCTCATCGAGGGCACATCTGGATACTTGGCAAAACCTCGCAGCAGCACCATATTGGCAGGCCTCTCATGCTTGAGGAGTTCTCGGGCCTGTGAGATGAAATTGTTGGCTATCTCGCCGCTTTTGGCTGCTTCGGCCGAAATGGGCACAACATCCAACGGAGACAGCCCTACCTTTTGAGGATCAGAGTCAGTGAGCTGGTCGGAAAGTCCCTCTGCCCGGAAGATCACCACTGCCCGATGTTCCTTTACTGGCTCAATGAAGAGTTCCACTCCCGGTATCTCTATCTTTCTGAGCTTGGCACAAAGCTGCTGGTTCCGCTCGGTGGGGATCCTGCCCGCCCTCCTGTCGGTCACTATTCCCTTCCGGTCTATTGTGGCGAAGTTTATCCTCGCCGCCACATCGTTGAGGCCGAGTTCAAATCCCACCCCCAGTGCAGCCAGAGCACCCCGACCGATCTGATATTTGAGCGGATCGTAGCCAAAGAGGGACAAGTGAGCAGGGCCGCTGCCAGGGGTGATCCCTCGGCCGATGGGGTCGGCCATCCCACAGATGCCTCTGCGAGCCAGTTCATCCATATAGGGAGTGTGAGCGGCTTCCAGTTCGGTCTTCCCCGTCTTCGCGTCCGGCAAACCTCCCAAACCGTCGAGCACCAACAACACGATGCGGGCATCGTTTCTTACCGTTAGTCCCCTTACAATCTCTGCACTAATCACTTCCGCATTCCTCCTTCCCTAACAGGAGACCGCCCAACCGGGGGGAGAAAACCGCCGCCTCGCCCAGCTCTTCTTCTATCCGCAACAGCTGGTTGTATTTGGCAATCCGGTCTGTCCGGGAGACCGAACCGGTCTTTATCTGCCCGCTGTTACAGGCTACGGCAAGGTCGGCTATAGTGGTATCTTCTGTCTCCCCAGAGCGATGAGAGATGACCGTTGTGTAAGAGGCCCTTTTAGCCATCTCAATAGTGTCTAAGGTCTCGGTAAGAGTACCGATTTGATTGAGTTTAATGAGAATAGAATTAGCAACTCCTCGCTCAATCCCTTGCTTCAAGAGCTTACTGTTGGTGACAAACAGATCATCGCCCACGACCTGAATCTTCTGGCCTAAACGCTGGGTAAGTCTCTGCCAGCCCTCCCAATCCCCTTCTGCCATTCCATCTTCGATAGAGATAATGGGATATCTTTCTACCAAATCAGCATAGAAATCGACCATTTCTTCTGATGTTTTCTCCGGCTGTTTCTCGCTGTTCAAGATGTAGCGACCGCTCTGGTAGAATTCGCTGGCAGCGGGATCAAGGGCGACAGCCACATCTTGTCCTGGTTTAAATCCGGCCTTCTCAATTGCCTGTACTATTACTTCAATGGCCTCTTCGTTGGAAGACAGACTGGGGGCAAATCCGCCCTCATCTCCCACAGCAGTGCTGTAACCAGAGCTCTTTAGCACTGCCTTGAGGTTATGAAACACCTCTGCTCCCATTCGTAGGGCTTGGGTGAAACGGCAGGCTCCGATCGGGACTATCATAAATTCCTGCAAATCC
>DAOVPH010000119.1 GCA_030629295.1 Candidatus Latescibacterota bacterium
CGGGAGCCGGTGCCGGTGGCGATTTTCTCTGCGGATATAAGTCCGGACGATATGTTGGCATTCACCGAAGCAGAGGCAGAGAAAGGAAGTTTGAAAATTGAGAAAGGACACCAGTTAATTCAGCAATTTATCGGTTTGGAGGAATAGATGAGTCTGATAGTTCAAAAATACGGAGGCACTTCGGTGGCTACGCCTGAGCTGATCAAAAGAACGGCCCTGCGAATTATCTCTATGAAGAAGAAGGGGCACGATGTAGTGGTGGTAATTTCTGCGATGGGTGACACCACCGACCAACTGTTTAATTTAGCGACTAAAATCACCGACCGGCCCAGCGGACGGGAACTGGATATGTTAGTCTCCTCTGGGGAAAGGATAGCAATGGCCCTCTTGTCGATGGCCATAAACTCTATGGGATTTGCTGCTATTTCCTTTACTGGTTCCCAGAGTGGCATTGTGACCGACACCGTCCACACCAAGGCCAGGATTAAGGACATTCGCTCCCACCGGGTTCAGGAGGAGTTGAACAAGGGGAAGATAGTTGTAATAGCAGGGTTTCAAGGGGTAAGCCCCGAACACGAGGTAACAACCCTGGGCAGAGGGGGATCGGACACTACAGCAGTGGCGCTGGCTTACGCCCTGGGAGCTGAGCGGTGCGAGATTCTGACCGATGTCGATGGCATCTACACCGCTGACCCGCGGATTGTTCCCCGAGCAAGAAAATTGGATGTTATCTCTTACGATGAGATGCTTGAACTGGCCAGCTCCGGGGCCAGGGTGCTGCACACCCGCTCGGTTGAAATGGCCAAACAGTGTAGGGTACTGCTTCATGTTCGTTCCAGTTTCAACCAAAATCCAGGCACAATAGTAAAAGAAGAGGAGAAACAGATGGAAGAGCTTTTGGTAAGAGGGATAGCCTACGACGATGGTGAGGCCAAGGTGACCATTCGGGAAGTTCCTGACCGTCCCGGGGTGGCGGCCAGAATATTCGGCGTCCTTGCCCAGGCTAATATCAATGTAGATATGATTATCCAGAATGTGAGCGACAGCGGCACCACCGATATGTCCTTCACTGTTCCTGAATCAGAACTGCTCCAGGCCTTGGGGTCTATTGAAAAATTGAGAAATGAGATGGAATTCAAAGATGTGGTAGCCGATAACGAGATCGCCAAGGTATCTGTTGTGGGACTGGGAATGCGCAGTCACTCCGGAGTGGCCGCCCAGATGTTCCAGGCCCTGGCAGAGAAAGGGATTAACATTGAAATGATCAGCACTTCGGAGATAAAAATCTCCTGCGTGGTGCGCAAATCTGAAGTAGAAGATGCAGTGAAGGCCCTACACAAAACCTTCGAACTGGAATAAACCGACAGGAGGTTACAGAAATATGGTGTATAATGTGGCTATCGTTGGTGCAACCGGAGCCGTCGGGCAGGTGATGAGGCAGATCCTGGAAGAAAGAGATTTCCCCGTGGCCAGATTGAGACTGTTGGCCTCTGCTCGCTCGTTAGGGAAAAGGCTCCTTTTTAAAGGAGAAGAGATCCCCGTGGAAGAACTGAAGGAGAGTTCTTTTCAGGGGATTGATATTGTACTCTCCTCAGCAGGCAGTGCAATAAGCCGTTGGTTTGTCCCCTATGCGGTGAAGGCTGGAGCGGTGGTGATTGACAACACCAGTGCCTTCAGGATGGACCCGGAGACGCCGCTGGTGGTGCCGGAAGTGAACCCAGAGGAGATCAAGAGACACAAGGGGATCATCGCCAATCCCAACTGCTCCACTATTCAACTGGTGGTAGTGCTGAGGCCCTTGCACGATGCAGCTGGGGTCAAACGGGCGGTGATTTCCACCTACCAGGCGGTCTCTGGTGCTGGACTCAAGGCCAGTTTTGAACTGAAGACACAATCGCAGGCTGTGCTAAATGGTAAAAAGGCAGAAAATGAGGTGTTTCCTCATCAGATTGCGTTTAATGTGCTGCCTCAGATTCCCCAGAAAAACGCCTTTGGCCCCGATGGCTACACCGAGGAAGAAACAAAGATGATTAACGAGACCAAGAAGATAATGGGAGACCAATCCATCGAACTCACGGCCACCTGCGTGCGGGTGCCGGTGTTTGTGGCTCACTCGGAGGCGGTGAACATAGAAACCCATAGAAAACTCACCGCCCAGCAGGCCAGAGAGATCCTTGCCGCTGCTCCCGGGGTGACCGTTCTGGACGACCCTGGCCGTCAGCTTTATCCCCTGGCTGTCGAGGCAGAGGGTAAAGACGATACCTTTGTGGGACGGATACGGGAGGATCTCTCCACCGAAAACGGTCTGGCTCTGTGGATTGTCTCTGATAATCTGCGTAAAGGAGCAGCATTGAATGCCGTTCAGATAGCTGAGCTTATATAAGCAACTGTTTAATAGAGCAATATCTTATTTCTTGATTTAAGATGAATATTTTTTGCATTTTTTGATAGATTTTACTTGACATCTTTCCCCTTCTGTTTTATCTTAAGCTAAAGTAGTTTTTGAGGCTTCGGAAGTATTGAAGAATAAGCAAGGATTTTCCCCTTTGGAAAAAGCTTTACCTTTTGTGGAGGAAAGTGATTTCAAGATATGGAGGTCTGGCAAAGAATATCGAAGAGACAACATAAGAGCAACCAGAATTTCTAAAAACAGGAGGGAAATCATGTAGTGGTTTTAAGGAGGTATAATCGTATCGGAGAATGGTCTGATGGTAAGCCGCTAAATAGTTTGTTAAAGGAGGTTGTAAATGACTACTACCAAGAAGGATTTGACTCAAAGAGTGAGTGCTATCGCCGGCAGAAAAAAGAGCGATGTTGCCCCGGTAGTGGACGCATTATTCACTGCCATGCGGGAGACTATGTGTGATGGTAATCGGATTGAGATCAGAGGCTTTGGCGTCTTTGAGGTGAAGAAGACCAAACCCAAACCGGCAGCAAGAAATCCCAGAACTGGTGAGATTATTTATGTTCCTGCCCGGAGAAAGACCCATTTCAAACCGGGGAAACTCCTTAAAGAGGTTCTTCACCAGCCACTAGAATAACTTCATCAAGAATAGGACGACTCCTGTTTTGAGAAGGTGCACTCACAACTCCAGGGTGCACCTTCTTTCTATCGACACTCGCTCCTGTAATTGATAGCCTTTGATAAAGCGAAAACTACTGAGTCAATGTCCGGACGTTCGTAGAGTTAGATTTTTGACTAACTTCCTGAGACTACAAAAATGCTTGCTTCCTGGGAGAGAGTTTGTTATATTATGTAGTTTCAAAGGAAAATCGGAAGACCTAAGGGTATAGAGATGGGCATCTGCATAAACAAAGAATGGTGCAAAGGTTGTGGGCTTTGCGTCGCTTTCTGTCCATTAGAATTGATCTCTATTTCTACAGAGCTTAACTCCAAGGGATACCATCCAGCGGTGGTGGACGATGAGAGTGCGTGCCACGGCTGTCAGAATTGCGCACTGGTCTGTCCTGATCTGGCAATTACCATTGAGCAGTAAAGGAGGGAAGTTTTTTGGACAAGAGAGTATTAATGAGGGGCAACGACGCGATTGCTGAGGCAGCGATTCGTTCAGGCTGTCGTTATTATTTCGGATATCCCATAACGCCCCAGAATGAGCTTACTGCCTATATGGCCAAGAGGATGCCAGAGGTGGGAGGGACATTTATCCAGGCAGAGAGCGAGATCGCAGCTATAAATATGGTCTACGGTGCTGCCTCTGCTGGCCAGCGGGCAATGACCTCCTCTTCGGGTCCGGGCATCAGTCTAAAACAGGAGGGTATCTCCTACTTAGCCGGCGCAGAACTGCCCTGCTTTTACGCCAGTGTTGTCCGAGGGGGACCCGGATTGGGGAATATCGCCCCGGCACAGTCGGACTACTTCCAGGCTACCAGAGGCGGAGGACACGGTGACTACCGGGTGATCGTACTTGCCCCCAACAGTGTTCAGGAGATGGCTGACCTCACTATGTTAGGATTTCACCTGGCCGACAAATACCGCAACCCGGCTATGGTTTTGGCTGATGCTATCCTGGGACAAATGCTTGAGCCTATGGAATTTAAAACGCCCCACTCCTCTCCTCTACCCCCCAAGGATTGGGCGGTGGGAAATATGGAAGCCCGTCCCCCTCGGCTGATCACTTCTCTATTTCTGGGAGAGGGCAAACTGGAGAAGCACAATCTGGAGCTTAAGGAGAAGTACGAGAAAATCCAGGCCGAAGAGGTGCGCTGGGACGGTTTTATGCTGGACGATACCCAAGTCGCCCTCGTTGCGTACGGCACTTGTGCTCGTATAGCCCGAGGGGCAGTTATCCAGGGACGAGCCCAGGGTGTAAAAATCGGACTTTGCCGTCCCATCACCCTCTGGCCCTTTCCCTCTGAATTTGTAGGTCAGCTTTCAAAGGATGTGAGAAACATCCTGGTGGTAGAGATGAGCTTGGGACAGATGGTTGAGGATGTCAGGCTAGCGGTGAACGGCAGGTGTGAGATTCAGTTCTATGGCAGGACGGGTGGGGGGATTCCCACCGTAGAGGAAATACTGAAAAGGGTGAACCGACTTTAGGCATTGATGTAGACAGATTTAGACAGAATCTGTTTAAATCAATGCAACAAGAGTTTTATTAGGATGTTACGATGATATCACTGTAGATGGAGAGTACGGAGAAACCAATGGCAAAGGTGTTCAGGAAGCCAGCGAGCTTCAAGGATGTGTCTACCAATTACTGTCCCGGGTGTGGTCACGGGATAATCCAGCGGGTAGTAGCTGAGGTAGTGGATGAGATGGGTATCCGTGAGCGAACCATAGGGTTTCCGCCGGTGGGCTGTGCTGTCTATCTGGACCTTTATTTGGATTTTGATATGGTTCAGCCGGCTCATGGGCGGACCCCGGCAGTGGCTACTGGTTTGAAGCGTGTCCTACCCGATCATATTATCCTCGGCTACGAAGGCGATGGCGGGCTGACTGCCATCGGAACTGCCGAGGTGATTCACGCCGCCAACCGGGGCGAGAATATCACTATGATCTTCGTCAACAATGCGGTCTACGGGATGACCGGAGGCCAGATGGCACCGACCACCCTGATAAGCCAGAAGACAGCCACCACTCCCTTGGGCAGAGACCTTAAGCGGGATGGCTATCCGCTTCGTCTGTGTGAGCTTCTGGCCACTTTAGACGGTTCTGCCTACTTAATACGTACCGCAGTGAGCTCTCCGGCAAATGTGAGAAAGACCAAAAAGGCCATCCGCAGGGCAATTGAGGTCCAGATGGAGAAGTTGGGGTTCTCAATGGTAGAGGTGCTCTCAC
>DAOVPH010000003.1 GCA_030629295.1 Candidatus Latescibacterota bacterium
GTGAACCAACGAATGAGAATTGGTGACTGGTTCACCGATCAGCAGTAACCAAGTAATATTCAGTGCCCTTTCGGTGTTTTTCAGTGTTCGATTTCCCCTTGTTTAGGATTCTTTTCTCTCAATCAAATTATAATTCGGTGCCTCATTGGTGATGACTACATCGTGGGGGTGACTCTCCCGAAATCCGGCAGAGGTGACCTTTACAAATCGCACCTGGTGGCGGAGTTCCTCTATATTCTTCACTCCACAATAGCCCATCCCTGCTTTCAGGCCACCAATCAACTGGAATATATACCCGGAGAGAGAACCCTTGTAAGGAACTCTACCTTCGATTCCCTCGGGGACGAGCTTATCGGCCTCCATTTCCAACTGGAAGTAGCGTTCTTTGCTGCCAGCGGCCATCGCACTTAAAGAGCCCATTCCCCGATAGACCTTGAAGGTCCTACCCTGGTAGACAACTGTTTCCCCTGGACTTTCTTCGGTGCCAGCAAATAGATTACCGATCATCGCCAAACTCGCTCCGGCGGCCAGGGCCTTGGTTATATCCCCGGAGTATTGGATACCTCCGTCGGAAATTATGGGCACATCATATTTGTCCGCCACCCGGCTACAGTTGTACACAGCGGTAATCTGAGGCACTCCCACCCCAGCAATCACCCGAGTAGTACAGATTGATCCGGGGCCGATTCCCACTTTAACAGCATCGGCTCCGGCACGAATCAACTCCTCGGTGGCCTCAGGAGTGGCAACATTGCCCACCACCAGTTCTATCTCCGGGTAATTAGCCTTCAAGCGCTTAACCGTTTCCAGTACTCCCTGGGAATGGGCGTGGGCTGTGTCTATGACAATCACATCCGCTCCCTGTTCTGTCAGCGCCTTAGTTCGCTGTTCCGCCTCGGGGAGAACACCCACTGCTGCCCCCACCCGCAACCGTCCCAACCTGTCCCGTGAGGCCTGCGGAAACTTGATCTTCTTCTCTATATCCTTCACCGTAATCAGCCCTACCAGACGCCCTTCCTGGTCTACCACAGGAAGTTTTTCAATCCGATGTTGATGAAGCAACTTCTTTGCTCTCTCCAGAGAGATGTTCTTTCGGGCGGTAATCAGCTTCTTGGTCATTACCTTACGGACCGGCTGGTCAAGGTCAGTCTCAAACCTCAGATCTCGATTCGTAAGGATACCCACTAATCTGCCTTGTTCCACCACTGGCAGTCCTGAGATGTGGTGGTCCTTCATAACCTCTAACGCCTGGTGAATCTTCTCTCCGGGAGCCAAGGTAACTGGATCTACAATCATCCAGCTCTCGAACCTCTTCACCTTGGCCACCTCCTCAGCCTGGCGTTCTATGGACATATTCTTGTGAACGACACCAATCCCTCCCTCCCGGGCAATGGCGATAGCCAGACGGGACTCGGTGACTGTGTCCATAGCCGCACTCACTAACGGGATATTGAGGGTGATGTTCTTGGTCAGCCTGGTGGTGGTGTCAACATCTCTGGGAAGTATCTCCGCTTTGGCCGGTACCAGTAGAACATCGTTGAAGGTCAATGCCTCAGAAAGGAATCTCTCCATTTTTCTCAACTCCTCGGATATTATGTTTTGTTGGGTAGTTTTTGGAGGTGAAATTACCTACAGGACCTCAGAACTTCAAATCCACTTTTTCCGTTGTCCAGCGAGAGCGCACCCCAACTGTGCCGGCGAAGCTGGTGGCCGGCTCAGCAGGCTGATATGGCCAGGGCCTACCATAGTCCTGCTTGCCATTCCCATTCCTATCCCAGAAGGCCCAGACGAAATAAGTCCCGGGTAACATCCCACCGGTCAAATATTTCCCTTCTCTGGGGACTTTGAACCGATACTCTGCTGCCCCATCGATCTTGTGAAACCTAAGGTAGACCTTAGCTTCGGAGTCAAGCACCTCAGCGTCTACCTCTCCGGCGATAAAACCTAAGGTATCTTTGTTCACTGTAGTGAAACAAGAAGTATAAACGCTGTCTGAGGGGGCATTTCCAACATAGTCGCGCAGCGGCGGCAGAAAAAGGTCGGTCATTTGAACGGAGTCTGCTGAGTCGCTTAGAGTTGCATCTGTGGGGGGCACAGCCAGAGGTTCTTGCTCTGGGGCGTATTTTCTGTCCCCATCTTTGTCCAGAAAGGCAAAGACCCGGTAGACTCCGGGGGAGAGAAAAGAAAGAAGGTAGCTACCCTCTGTATCGGTTTCAGTAACGTAATGGGGAGCGTCCTTTGCTGGATCAGGTTCTTTTGCCGGTTCTAATCTGTATGCCCACACAAAAGCCCTCGGCTGGGGCCCAGTAGGAGTCGTCACTTTCCCGCTGATTCCCCCGAGGTCTATCCGGCTGCCGGTAGAGAAGGCAAAGCTGTAGGGCTTGGTTAAGGAATTGCCTTGCTGATCCTGGGCACCAGTTCCAATGGTCACCACATAGGTTCGATCGGAAGAGAACCTCTGTAAGGGCTTTATGAACAATGTCCTGCCTTTCCAGCTCAACTCTGGCGGCCTTTCCAGAACGGGGGAGATGTAAACTGCTTCCTCGACCGACTCCCGGTCCATCCTCTCGCTGAAGGTAACCTCTATTTGAGTTTGGGGACTCACTCCAGTGGAGTTACAGACCGGAGAGGTAGATACCACTTCAGGTGGAGTTTTATCGACCGGCCCACCAGGGGGAAAACCCTGTTTGGCGCAGGAGCACAAGAGTAATGGGCTGGAGAATAAAAGAGACAAGACCAGAATCTTATTCATTTCATCAGGGTGAACAGGATTGCCTTCTGGATATGCAGTCTGTTCTCCGCTTCATCTAAGGCTATGCAATTGGGACCGTCCAGCACTTCATCGGTAATCTCCTCTCCCCGATGGGCTGGCAGACAGTGGGTTACCAAACAACCCGGCTTTGCAGAGCCCAAGAGTCGTTTATTAACTTGATATGGGCTAAAGACCTTTCGCCTTTCCTCTACCTCGGCTTCCTGTCCCATACTTGCCCACACATCGGTGTAGATCAGATCAGCTCCTTTCACTGCCTGGTAGGGGTCGGGGAGGATCTGGACCGTTGTGCCCTGGCGTTGAGCAAAAGCCCGGGCCTGCTCGGTAAGTTCCCTGTTGGGTTCATATCCTTCGGGACAGGCGATCACAAAATCCATATTTAAGCGGGGGCAAAGCAGCATCAGCGAATTGGCCACATTGTTCCCGTCGCCTACAAAGACTACCTTGAGTCCAGCCAGGGAATCCCGTTTTTCTCGCAGGCTCAGGGCGGCGGCAAGCACCTGGCAGGGGTGTTCTAAATCACTGAGGCCGTTGATCACAGGGATATCTGCATTTCGAGCCAGTTCCACTATCGTCTGGTGCGAGAAGGTGCGGGCCATCACCCCGTCAACCCAGCAGCCAAGATTCCGGGCCACATCGGCCACGGACTCTCGCTTTCCCAGTTGGATATCATTGGGACCCAGATAAACAGCCTGTCCCCCCAACTGGAACATCCCCACATCAAATGTGACCCTGGTCCGCAGCGAGGGCTTCTCAAAGATCATCGCTAAGGTCTTCCCTTCAAGCAGCGGCTCAGTTCTACCCTGCTTTAATTTAGTCTTCAGCTCTATGGCTAAATCTAAAAGCTCGGTGAGCTGTTCTGGAGCAAGATCAGCTATGGAAACCAAGTCTTTTTTCACCTTTCCTCCTTATCACTTCTGCTCTAAAAGCCGACGTAGATATTTCACTCCTTCCTCAATCTGATTCTGACCTACCTGCTCGCTCACCGTAGCTTCTCCTATCTGGCGAAGCAAGACAAACCGCAAGTGTCCACCCCTTACCTTTTTATCGGACTCTATCTTCTCCATAATCACCCGGATGGGAATGTCGGGGGGGCTTGGGGGAAATCCCAGCTTTTTCAGCAACCTGTTCTGGCGGTTCATTTCCTCCTCTGCAAGTAGTTTCATCTGGAAGCCAATGTGGGCAGCTACGATCATCCCCAGAAGAACTGCCTCACCGTGCCGATAGCGGCGGTAGTCGGTGATGGCCTCGATGGCATGTCCCACCGTGTGGCCGTAGTTCAAGATGGCCCTCAGTCCCCGCTCCCGCTCATCTTTGCTCACTACCTCGGCCTTGATCTGGCAGTTTCTTCGCACCAACTGCTCTAAAAGCTCAGGCGGAACAGTAAGTTCCAATAGCTGTTCGATGTTGTTTTCAAGGTGCTCAAAGAGGTCTTCATCTCGGATGAGGGCGTGCTTGATCACCTCTGCCATCCCTGCCCTCAACTCCCGTCTGGGTAGGGTTTTCAGCACCCCTGTGTCGATGAGCACAAACTGGGGTTGGTAGAAGGCACCGATTAGGTTTTTCCCCAGGCGGTGGTTGACCGCCACCTTCCCACCCACGCTGGAGTCCACCTGGGCCAAAAGGGTAGTGGGCACCTGCAGATAACGGACGCCTCGCAGGAAGGTTGCTGCCACAAATCCGGCGATATCCCCCACTACACCGCCGCCGAGGGCAATAATGGCCGAATCCCTGTCCAGTTTTGCCCTAATCAGGGATTCGAAGATGCTGTCTGCGGTCTCTAAGGTCTTGTACTGCTCACCATCGGGAATGAGGACTGGGAGGACGTTGTAACCGTTGTCGGCTAAGCTTTGTTCCACGGGCTTAAGGTAGAGCTCTGCCACGGTAGGGTTGGTCACCACGGCAGCTCTGCGGCCCAGACTGTGTCGACGGCAAAGCTTTCCCAGCTCAGAAAGGACCCCGGTGCCGATGTAGATCGGATAGCTCCTCGCTTTCAACTCGACATTCACAATTCTCATAGTCTGGAGCAGATTGCCCCGCAGCTTTTCGATGATGTTCTCCGCCACCTCCTGCGGTGATCCCTCGGTTTCTGTCTGCACTACGATATCGGCTTGCCGGTAGAATTTCTCTCGCTGGGCAAGCAGGGATTTTATCTTCTCCAGTTTCCCTGTGTCCGAGAGACCGGCCAAAAGAGGTCTTTTGTCGTTTCTCCTCACTCTTTCGAAGATGATCTCCGGGGGAGCAGAGATATAGACACTGATGCCCTGTTGGACTATCTTGCGATTTTCAGGATGGCAAGGCACCCCGCCACCTAAGGAGATTACAGCGTTTTTTCCCTGAGAGACATCTTTGATGCACAGGTGCTCCAAGCGACGAAACTCTTCCTCTCCCTGCTGGGTAAATATCTGAAAAATACTTTTCCCTGCCCGCTGTTCCACCAATTGGTCGGTATCGATAAAATCTCGGCCCAGTTTTCTGGCCAGAGCCTGACCCACTCTGGTCTTTCCGGAGCCCATAAACCCCACTAAGAAGACGTTCTTCTCCATTGGGAAACTCTCTGTTTCAGCTCTGCTATGTTATCTCCGCCGAATTTTTCCAGCAGGGCGTTGGCTACGGTAAAGGCCACCACCGCCTCAGCTACCACTGAAGCCGCTGGCACAGCGCAGATGTCAGACCTCTCTTTGTGGGCTGAGGCTGGTTGTTTTGTCTTCGTATCTACAGACCGAAGAGGGGTGGTCAGGGTGGGAATGGGTTTCATCGCGGCTCGGATGACAATCGGCTGGCCGTTGGTCATCCCTCCCTCTATACCCCCAGCGTTGTTTGTCTCACGGTAATAGCCCTGTTGGCCGCAGTATATCTGGTCGTGAACTGCCGAGCCAGGAATTTTAGCCGCCTTGAATCCCAGCCCGAACTCCACTGCCTTTATGGCCTGGATACTGGTCAAGGCTTGAGCCAGGAGGCCATCAAGCTTCCTGTCCCAGTGTACATAACTTCCCAATCCCACCGGCAGCCCGGAGACGATCACCTCGAAGACACCTCCCAGAGAGTCGCCCTGCTGCCCGGCACGATCGATCTGCTCCAGCATTGCCTTTTCTGTTTCCGGGTCGATGCACCTCACCGGTGAACGATCGGCCAGTTCGTTCAGGGTGTTCACCTCGGTCACCGATGTCTGGGCTTCTGCCTCACCTATGGAGACAACGTGGCTGGCCACCAGGATCTCCAGTTCTGCTAAGAGTCTTCTGGCCAGAGTGCAGAGGGCAACCCTCATTGCGGTCTCTCTGGCGCTGGAGCGCTCCAGCACATTCCTGATGTCGGAATGGCCGTATTTGATAGCACCGGAAAGATCGGCATGGCCAGGCCGAGGGACACTAACCTCTTCTCCGCTGGGCGCTCCCTCGGGTTCCATTATCTGCTTCCAGTTCTGCCAGTCCTTGTTCTCTATTAACAGGGCAACAGGGCTGCCCAGGGTTTTGCCGAACCTGATGCCGGAGAGTATTTGCCCCCTGTCGGCTTCGATCTGCTGCCTGGTGCTTCTGCCGTAGCCCTGCTGCCGGCGTCTCAGTTGATCGTTGATGTAGTCTTCGCTGATCTCCAGCCCGGCTGGTAGGCCCTCTAATATGCCCACCAAGGCGCAGCCGTGAGATTCACCCGCTGTTAAGTAGCGTAACATAGTGCTTTGCCTTTGTAATTGCTTTCTGTCAGGTCGCCACCAGAGAAGGCCGGGATAGTTGTGCCGAAAGCTGCTTCTGTAAGCGAAGCTCTTTTGTGATCTTAATTATCTGAGGCAGGTCAAGTCCAATGGAAACTATAAAGTCAGAATGAGAGAAGACATCCTTAAGTGAACCCGACAGCACCACTTTCCCTTGGGACAGGACAGTCATTCTTTCGGCTAACTGGGCCACCAGATCCATATTGTGTGATATGATGACGACAGTTTTGCCCTGACGGTGGAGGGCTTTCAGTGTTCTTATTATCTGTTTGGTGCCTCGGGGGTCCAGCCCCACCGTAGGCTCATCCAAGACGATCACCTCCGGGTCCATTGCCAGCACCCCGGCGATAGCTACCCGTCGTTTCTCCCCCTGGCTTAAGTGCACAGGAGACCTCTGGCCGAAGGCATCAAAATCCAGTTCTACTGCCTCCAGCGCCTGCTTCACCCTCTGTTGAACCTGTTCCTTTGCTATTCCCAAATTCCGGGGGCCAAAGGCGACATCCTCTGCGACCTTTTCCTCGAACAGTTGAAACTCCGGAAACTGAAAGACAAGCCCCACCTTTTGCCTCACCTTCTGGAGGTCGATCCCCTTATCCCATAGGTCTTCTCCCTCAACCTTCACCTGGCCAGAGGTGGGTTTAAGCAGTCCGTTGAAATGCTGGGCTAAGGTGGTCTTACCCGATCCAGTGGGGCCGACCAAAGCCAAAAATTCGCCTTTTTTTATATCTATACTTACATTCGAGAGTGCCTCCTTGTGGGTGGGGAGGCCATCGTCGTAAATGTGTAATAGATTGTGAGTAGAGATCTTAACTGGCTTTTCTCTCTTGCCTTGCGAGGAGGGTTTGTCTAACTCTTCGGAATCGAACAACTTCTCCAGATACCGCTTACCCTCATCTGTGTTGTTCGCTATTTCTAACCGCATCTGGAGGGGTAGATCTAATCCCAAGGCCCATATCTGATCGTACTGCTGAAAGACAGTCTGAGGGGGACCGTCTAAAACGATCTTTCCCTGGGAGAGAATAATCAGGCGGTCAGCCTCTAAGGCCTCCTCTGGGGACTGAGTGATGTGAATAACAGTCACCCGGTCAGCCCCATGGGCAACCTCACACCTCACCTGGCCGGCCCCATGGGTAGTTTCACACCCTACAGGGCCGGTAGCCTGAATCTGCTTCAGCATCCGGTTTACCTCTCTTTTGCCCTTTGGGTCTAACAAAGAGGTAGGCTCATCCAAGATCAGGTACTTAGGTTCCATTGCCAGAACCGAGGCGAGGGCCAAACGTTGTTTCTCCCCTCCGGAGAGGCGATGCGGGGGATGATAGCGGTACTGCTCCAGATCAAAATGCTTTAAGGCCCAGTTGATTCTCTGGTGCATCTGGATCGGAGGAATTCCTATGTTCTCCAGTCCGAAGGCAATCTCTCGCTCTACGGTAGTGGTGACGATCTGGTTGTCGGGGTTTTGAAAGACCATTCCCACTCGCCTGCGGATAGCAGGGATCCGTTCTGGCCGATGGGTGGAGAGGCCGTCCACCATTACCTTCCCTGAATTAGGCAACAGAAGGCCGTTGATGCACCAGGCAAGGGTAGTCTTGCCCGAACCATTGGCCCCCATAATCGCTACTGACTCACCCTCTTCGATCTCTAAGTCAATGCCATCCAGGGCGTTAAGGGAGTTATTTCTATATCTGTATTGAAATGATAGGTTTTCTATTTTGATCATCTGCAGTTTTCAGAGAAAGAGTTAGTACTACAACGTGAGTTTGTCATTCTGAGGAACGAAGTGACGAAGAATCTCTACTCCAAGTATTTAAATAGACTACTTAAAGCGAGATTCTTCGCTCCTTTCAGTCGCTCAGAATGACAAAGGGGTTAAGTTGCGTTGTACTATTAGATGCGAAGATTTAATGCGAGAACTAATATACCAAAAGATGGAGATTATGTCAACTGGTTTTAAGGCGATTGTCTCCACGGAGAGGTTGGTTTAGGCAGCGACAGTTGTGAAAAAGGGACGTTCAGGAAAAGCTTCCTCACCTGAATGTCCCTTCAGAGTCCGACAGCCCTGTTGAAACTGCCGGATGCCAATTCTCTGTCATTTTCTCCTCATCTATTTCAGCGCATAAAAAAGATGGCCCCTGCTGGGATGTTTCGTTTTCACAACCCTAACAGTTTCTGGGTATTTTTGAAGCCTATTTTATCCAAGGCCTCTTTGCTTATGCCGGAATTTCGCAAATTCTCTGCGTTGGGGATTTGCTGTCCCCTGTAAACAAGATCCGTTCCAAAAAGTAGCTTGTCTTGATTCCGTTCTAAGAAACTGCGGGTAAAATCTTTGTCTCTGGTCATAGCGTTGTCGCCCGAGCCAGCGGACAGATCCCCGTAGATATTGGGATAGGTCTGAAGCAGATAATCCACCCGACCGCCGGGGACTATCTTTCTCTGGGGATAACCTCCCACATCTTCTTTGAGCACCTCGGCTGAGATCTCACTCCACCAGTGGGTAGCATGGGCGATGAAAACAGCCTGGGGGAATTTTTGCAGCATCTTTTCCAACCTGGGTAGACCTATCTGGTCTCGATTTCGGTAGCAGTCCATGTGGACTATAATAGGGATTTCCAATTCCTCGCAGGCAGCGTATATCTTCTGGAGCCTCTTGTCGTCCACCCAGAGTCCCGACAGCGATTCTCCAAATCCCCGGCAGCCTTTTTCTACATAGTTTTTAATCATAGGCAGGGGATCAAAGCTGGATGGCTCCCTGCGCCGAGGGTCTACATTACAAAAAGGGATAAGCCGGTCCGGATGTCGCCTGGCAGCGGCTATAACTTGGGCGGTGGTTACATAATAGTCGGTCTCCTCAGGATTTTCGATGGGCAGGAGGCAGGCCTTTTCGATTCCTAACTCATCCATTTTGAGCAATACGTCTCTTGTGGTTAGCCTCGGTTTACCATAAATTAGCTTGCCAATATGCACGTGGATGTCTACCCAGTTCATTGTTTTTTCTCCTCGGTTGGTGTTATTCTCCTACATGCTGATTTCGGAAAGTCTGGGGTGGTTAACAAAAATCTCGCCACTGTCGGTAAGTGACGAGACTAAAAAAAGTGGAGCTGGAGGGAGTCGGACCCTCGACTTCTTGTCTGCCAGACAAGCGCTCTCCCGCTGAGCTACAGCCCCATGTCGATCTTAAGATGCGATTTTTCAAATCTTGCTCAAAGGTCTATAGATTATGATTTGTGGAAAATAATATAGCAGCAGGGCGGTGATGTGTCAAGTAAAAAAAACCTGTCAGAGGAAAAAATGCTCTGATATTACGAAAAAGGCATCGATGACTCCCCGGGGGGGTACCAAGTTCAGAAATTCCTCTTGACAATCGCCGTTTGTTTTTGTATGATTTTGTCAGACTTCAGGAAAAGATACTTCGGTGCTGTTACCAATGAGATTAGAATATCTCCGTAACTTGCGCCCAAATCGTATATACTCAGAAGGAAAGAAGGCAAAAACGGGCTTGCCCTCCATGTTATCACCTCAATTGAAATAAGAAACAGTTTATGGGGGAAACGATAGGTGACAAGGATATTGAAATTAAACAATCCCGATGAAGAGAAAGAGATCGAGTTTGAGCTATCCTGGCTCTCTTCTTTGACCGTGCGGCAAAGGTTTGAATTAATGTTTAACAAAACGGCGGAATTAATCGGACTGCTGAAAAAAAATGGACACCGAAGGCCTCCTCAAATTGTTAAGAGAGCATCAGGTTGATTTTGTAATAATAGGCGCAACTGCTTTCCCTGTACACGGATATGCGCGGGCGACATTGGACATAGATATCTTCATCAGACCACAGCGAAGAAATGCAGAGAGAACCTGGAAGGCCCTGAAAGAGTTTGGCTATGATATGTCTGATATCTCTGTAGACGACCTGTTGACAAAGAAGCTGCTGATTCGCCAATATGCTGTAGAGACAGACATCCATCCTTTTGTAAAAGGTGTAACCTTTGAAAAATTGTGGAAGAACAAAATAGAAGCAAAGTTTGGGGAGACATTGGTATTCTTTGCCTGTCTGGATGACCTAATCAAGATGAAAAGAGCAGCAGGGCGTCCTCAGGATCTACAAGACCTTAAATATCTGACAAAGTTGAAAGAAGTGGGTGGGAAAAAAGAATAACTGACGATCTAAGCAAACTATGGAAATTGCCCAACGCCAAGAAAAACTGTGCACACTGAAATCAACACCCTCATCTTTGATCTGGACGGAACAATGGTAACCAGCAGATGTTTTATTTCTGGGAGGTAGAGTAGATGATAATAGGACGAAAGAATCCTGAGGTTGACCTAAAACTTAAGTACAATAAAGTACTGGAGAATTGTCTGATACTGTCGCTGGCGATCCTTCTGGTCCTTTTTCTCTCCAGCAGCAGCATGGAAGTAACGCCGTATGGGAAGACGGTTCAACAGGAGATCATCAAGGTTGAGGACATTCCGGAGACTCATCAGGTAAAGAAACTGCCTCCGCCGCCCCCACGGCCGTCGGTGCCTATTGAGACAGAGCGGGAGGATGTATCCGAGGAGGTAACCATACAGAGCACTGAGCTGGATTTAGACGAACCCCCTTTACTACCTCCACCCCCTCCGGCTCCACCACCCACTGAGCCAGTATTTGAATTCTACCAGGTCTCTGAACCCCCGGTTACGATAAGAGAAGTGATCCCCGAATATCCAGAGATCGCCCGTAAAGCGGGAATAGAGGGAAAGGTGTTCACAAAACTGCTGGTAAACCAGCATGGCCGAGTAGACAGTGTAGCCGTGCTGAAAGGACCTGAAGTGTTTATAGATGCCGCCGTCAAAGCCGCAACACAACTGGAGTTCAGGCCCACACGGCAAAACGACAAACCCGTGAGAGTTTGGGTTTCACAGGTATTTGTCTTCCGACTTAAATAGATCGCTAAAGGAATGTATTTGCGTTCTGTTATGAGTGCATCTGGGTGGACCAGTCCTGTCTATCCTGTCTTATTGCACCACAGAGATCTACACCTGATTGTAAATTTCCCTCTTGCGGTTTTTGCCTCAGGGAAGGAGTGAAAAAATGAACCAATTATGTCCAGATTTCGAGAAACCACTATTGGAATTGGAAGAAAAAATCGCTGAGATGCGCAAGTACGCTGAAACTGAGGGAATTGACCTCTCGGAGGAACTGGAAAAGTTAGAGCAGAAGACAGAAAAACTCCGGGAGAAGACATATTCAAAGCTCACCCCTTGGCAGCGGGTTCAGCTTGCCCGTCATCCCCAACGTCCTTATACCTTAGACTATATTGGACTGATAACTACAGATTTTGTAGAGCTACACGGCGACCGCGGTTTTGCTGATGACTCGGCTGTTGTGGCAGGGTTAGCCAGATTAGGCGGTAAACCGGTGGCCATTGTGGGACATCAGAAGGGAAGAACCACCAAAGAAAAACTTCACCGTAATTTCGGCATGCCGCATCCTGAGGGGTACCGCAAGGCACTCCGAATTATGAAGTTGGCTGCTAAGTTCAAAAGGCCTGTTATCTGTCTCGTCGACACCCCCGGTGCCCACCCCGGCCTGGAGGCCGAAGAAAGAGGGCAGGCAGAAGCTATTGCCAGAAACCTCTATGAGATGTCACACCTGCCCGTGCCCATAATTGTGGTGGTCATTGGAGAGGGTGCCAGCGGTGGTGCCCTGGGTATCGGAGTGGGCGATCGACTGCTGATGCTGGAAAACACCTGGTATTCGGTCATCTCCCCTGAGGGGTGCGCCGCCATCTTGTGGAGAACCAAAGAGAAAAAGGAGGAAGCCGCCGAGACCCTGAAGCTGACCGCTCAAGATATAATGGAACTGGGGCTGATCGATGAGATTATCCCCGAGCCCTTCGGTGGTGCCCACCGGGACTGGGAGAAAGCAGCCCAGCTACTTAAATCCCACATCCTGAAACACCTCTCCGAGCTCAGACAAATTTCCACCGACCAACTGGTTCAAGAGAGGATAGAGAAATTTAACCGCATGGGGGTGTGGAAGGAGTAAAGTTCTTTAGTGTGTTGACAAGCAATTTAGCGACGTGCCCCTGAGGCGAGGTAACAAAATCATGCACAAAGAATTTGGGAGATTGATATATAACCGTTCAAGCCTACTGCTGTGGATCGTAGGAGCCATTGTTCTCCTGCCAGCGAGTGTCTCACTGGCTGAGAATGCCCAGATTGTTAGAGAGTCTGCTGACAGAGGTATACGTACCTTAAATGACCACTCAATCTATCCCTCTTCCAATCCCAGTGGGGCTGAGGCGGAGGAATTCAACAACATTTGCGATCTTGCTTTGGAAGGAGATTATCTCTGGGCAGCAACGGCTGGCGGGGTCGTCAGGTGGAATACGAAAGACGGGAGCTATGTGACATATTCTACTTCAGATGGGTTGCCTTCTCTCCCGGTAAAATGTATAGCCATCGCTGACAACGACACCAAATATTTCGGGACCGATAAAGGTGCGGCCAAATTCGACGGGAAAGACTGGACTGTGTATACCGCAGATGAAGGATTAGCTGGCAATACGGTTTTGTGCATTACTATTGATCAAAATGGAACAATATGGTTTGGCACCGACCGAGGTGTTACAAAATTTGATGGCCATAGCTGGAAGACCTACACTACGGAGGATGGACTGATAAGCAACCGTGTTTTCAGTATTGCTGTGGACAAGAATGGTGACAGGTGGTTTGGAGGCATTCACGGCGTAAGCTGCTTTGACGGCGAAAATTGGCAGACCTACCCTCAAGACAATTTCAAGAAACCACCAAATTCTGGCACTGGCCCTTATGCTGGCCCCTATCTCTACGAACCTACTATACAGTTTACAGGTCCGGAAAGCGTAGAATCTATAGCTATTGACCAGGATGGAACTCTATGGCTTGGAAGTTATTGGGGTACAATAAATAGCTTCGATGGAAATCAATGGCAGGTCTATGAGTGGGGAAAGCTTGGATATTACGGATGGTGGAGGCAAAGCTGGAGAGGACTTGGCAACGTGGTAAATGGCATTGCTGTTGATTCCAATAATGTGAAATGGCTTGCTACAGGGCAAGGTGTGTTACGGTACAATGGCCAGAGTTGGAAACTCTATACAGATGCTGACGGCCTCCTTTTTCCGACATTGTTACCTTACAGCGTACCAATTGGTGGTATAGATGCGGGATCATCGTTCTGGGTCTCATCTGTAGCCATCGCCCCCGACGGGACAAAATACTTTGGAGTACCAGGCGGGATAAGCAAATTCGATGAAAGAAGTTGGGAGAGCTATCTTGTGGGGAAAAACTCCCCCCTAAAGCAATGGCAGGTTACAGAAGCTGTGGGGCCATTAGCTGACAGCCTGAGATGGAAATTCAAAACAGACTTCCCTGTAACCTCTACCCCAGCTGTTAGCCCAGATGGCACGGTATATCTCACCTCATCTTACCCCATTTATACCTATTACCTTTATGCAGTTTCTCCCAAAGGGAAGCTGAAATGGAAGTCCGAAATAGAGGCTGTCGCATGGTCTTCTCCAGCTGTTGGACCAGATGGAAGTGTATATTTCGGCTCGGGTGATGATTATCTTTATGCAATCTCCTCGGAAGGGACACTGAAATGGAGGTTTAAAACAGGGCAAAGTGTGAAATCTTCTCCTGCAATTGGCTCTGATGGAACAGTATATTTTGGCTCAGGAGATGGTTACCTTTATGCATTCTCCCCAGAAGGAGAACTTAAATGGAAGTTTAAAACGGGAAGCTGCATACTTTCCTCTCCAGCCATTGGTTCAGATGGAACAATATATTTCGGCTCAAATGACTGTCACTTCTACGCAGTTTCCCCTGAAGGAGAGCTAAAATGGCGATTCGAGACAGGGTGGTGTATATGGTCTTCTCCAGCTATTGATTCAAATGGAACCGTTTATTTCGGTTCGGCCGATAGTTACCTTTACGCAGTATCCTCTGAGGGAAAGCTTAAATGGAAGTTCAAGACAGGGGACAATGTAGGCTCTTCCCCAGTGGTTGAATTGGATGGAACAGTGTATTTCGGCTCAAATGATCATTACCTTTATGCGGTTTCTCCTGAGGGGAAGCTGAAGTGGAAGTTTAAAACAGGAAATGCTATTCACTCCCACTTAGCGATTGACTCAGATGGGACAGTGTATTTCGCTTCAGACTATCTCTATGCTCTTTCTCCGCAAGGCAAGCTGAGGTGGAAACTTAGACCGGGAGGATCTGGCTTAGCGCTTGGCTTGGATGGAACCCTGTATTTCGACTCATATGGTGGTCATCTTTATGCTTTAGATTGCGGCAGCCAAGGACCGGCTGATTCTCCCTGGCCGATATTTGGCCACGATCCAAGGCATACGAGCAGAGTCCCTGACATGTCTACAGCGGTTCAGGCTGGGAATTCTACAAAAGAAACTCCAAACCGATTGATCCTCTCTCAAAATTTCCCCAATTCTTTCAATACAAAAACTCAGATAAGCTACCAGATTCCAGAACAAACAGAGGTCGAACTTATAGTCTATGATATCCTCGGGAGAAAGGTGCAAACTGTGGTGAACGAAATCCAGCAGCCTGGTCATTACAGACTCACCTGGGATGGGAAGGATGACTTGGGCAGGGATGTCTCCAGCGGGGTCTATTTCTACCAGTTGACGGTGGATGTGGGAAAGTGGACGGAGACAAAAAAGATGTTGCTTCTCCGATAATTCCCCTCACAAGTTCACGTGAACACTTCCGTAACAGCTATAACAAGACAAAGGGGGCAGTATGAACCGCTTTGCTTATTCAGCCTCACTCGCCTTGACGCTGACAGGTATAATTACCGCTGCAGTATTCCTATTTCCGACAGTCGCACGCCCACAAAGCTCTGAATGGTTGGTGTTTGATACGGACAACTCCGAGTTGCCGGATAACTATATCCGTTCTCTTGCAATAGATGTCCAGGACAACCTATGGATTGGGACGGGGTATGGAGGTTTGGCCAAGTTTGATGGAGAGAACTGGTTGGTGTACGACATTGGTTCGTACGATGTCCGAGCTCTTGCTATTGATACACAAGGGAAGATATGGACTGTGGTAAGCCATCACATGTTTTCGTTCCCTTGTGGTCGCCTGGCGAAGTTTGACAGAGCCAGCTTGACACTGTATGACACAGGTAACTCCGGGCTGCGGGATAACGATTTCCAAGTGCTTGCCATTGATGCCCAGGGGAACAAATGGCTTGGGACGTACAAAAGCGGCTTGGCGAAGTTTGACGGAGCTAACTGGACGGTGTATGACACCGATAACTCCGAGCTACCCGACAACTACGTCAAGGCCCTTGTCATTGATACAGAGGAGAACAAATGGATTGGGACTTCGGGTGGATTGGCTGTCTATCGTGAAGGCGGGGTAATTCTTACTGGTGTGGAGGTGGAGGAAAGGAGTAGTGCAGAGATGCCCTCAGCATTTTCACTTTCCCAGAACTACCCAAATCCGTTTAACCCGAGCACGGAAATTTGCTTCAGTGTCCCAGCGCCATCTCATGTGAAGATCGCCATCTACAATGTGCTCGGTCAACTGGTGCGTGAGTTGACAGACCGAACGTATGCGCCAGGTGTCTATCGTGTGCAATGGAACGGAACAGATAGCGCAAACACTCCCGTATCAAGCGGAGTCTATCTGTATCGTATGACAACCAATGCAGGGGCTATTACAAAAAGGATGCTCTTGTTGCGGTAAACCTTCTCAACCACACCGAGGACAACATGAAAGCAGAACACAGATCGAAAATGGGAATCCCTGCACTCATCCTTCTATGCGCCGCCCTTCTTGTGGGGTGCTCTGATAAGATATTCTATGAGTCAAGAACCACAGGGTCAATTGTGGGAAAGGTTGTCCAAAGCGACAGCGGCGCTAAAGTGAGGATTAGTCAAGGGGTGCCAGTTGACTCAACCTCTATCAATCCCTCAAATGGGATGTTCCGTTTTGATGAACTGCCGGCAGGAAACTATGTGTTAGAAATTGAGACTCTCGATTTTTCCCTACACACCATCCCCAATGTGGTAGTGGATGGCGGAAGGGTGACCTATATCGGGGAAATCCGTCTGTCGAAAAACGTCCCTATGGTGTTGTCCTATTATCCCGGTAATGGCTCAGAGATAGTGCTGGAGAAGGGAAATAACTGGTCAAATCTCTTCATCTCCATCAGGTTCTCCAGGGAGATGGACAGGAAAAGCGTGGAGGACGCCCTTTCAATTTTCCCAGCAGTCGAGGGCATCTTTGAGTGGAACCAATATAGAACATATTGGTGGGAAACAGGATACCGATCATGGAAAGATGCTGCTGAGGCTGCCGGTGGTGCTCAGATTACAACATACAGCCATATCAATTCGTTCACATTCCTCTTTTCACCTAAGGACTCCTTCCCTGATACTACCTACTATGTGACGCTATCAACTGCGGCCTGTGATACGGCGGGAAACCACCTTGATTTTCCCTTCCAGCTCTCATTTAAAACGATCCAAGCCTCCTATTCACTGCCGTATATCCAGACCGCCCCTTATGATGGCCAAATGGATGTGCCCCTTATCTGTCTAAATGGCATCCGGATTACCTTCCCCAAACGGATGAAAAAGAACTCTGTCGAAGAGCTCCTAACTATATCCCCAGACACAGATCCTACCCTGATCTGGCCTGAGGATAATCAGTTGACTATCTGGACCGGAGGGCTTCTTATGGCAGATACCACTTACACCATCAAGATAGATGGGAGTGCCCTGGACTTAGACGGCGAGCAATTAGGTGAAGACTTTGAGTTTTCGTTCACCACCCAACCGGTCCAGGTGGTAAGTACTACACCTCGAAAAGGCGAGCTTTTCGTCGATCTTGAGCCCCAAATACTCGAAATAATTATCCAGTTTAATACCTGGATGTCAAAAGAGTCGGTGAAAAAGTGCTTCAAGATCGAACCTGAGGTTTCGGGTACGGTTAGTTTTGTGACGCGAAAGGAATACAGAAATGGAAGAGAGTACACTGTCATAGAAAAGGATAAGATCAAATTCGTTCCTGGACGCAGGTTGCTCCCGAACACCAAGTACACTGTGACTTTAGATGCTATGGCGGTTGACTTGTATGGGACGAAACTGACCCCGTATACTTTCTCGTTCATAACTCGACCAGAATAAATTGGTTATTTAAGCGGTGGTGCTATTTCACTAAAACCTAACGCCCACAAGGGGCTACACTACGTCTGTCTTTCGTAGTGTAGGGCTTTATGCCCGTTTTTTCTGGAGCCACCTGCATCAAGTAGCACCATTGGTTATTTAGTGACATCCAATAACATACAGTTGCTTTGATTGCTCAACACGATTTTCCCAGAATGCGACTAAATCCTTTGTCGGATTAGGGCAAATTTTTGGGGGACTGCGAGGCAAAAGATCCACTTTTATACTTGACAAAAGGGACTCTTTTTCGCTATCTTTATAGACTTGATGGAACTGGTACTCAAATACGGCAAGCAGGGCTTGAAAGTCAACTTGCCCTCCCAAAGGGTGACAGGAGTGCTGAGGGCAAACTCCTTCCCCAGACTCTGCCAGCCGGAACAGTCGGTCTTCGAGGCCCTGACCCATCCCATTGCTTCGCCTGCGTTGAACCAGTTGGCCAAGGGCAAGAAGACAGCCTGTGTAGTTATCTCAGATATTACCAGACCGGTGCCCAACCGGGTGATCTTGCCTCCTATTCTGGAGACACTTCAAGAAAATGGCATCTCCAGGGAGGCAATCACCATCTTGATCGCCACTGGATTGCATCGCCCCGGCTCCCAAGAAGAGCGGCTCCAGATGTTGGGCCCCGAGATTGGCTCGGATTACTCGATAGTTGACCACCAGGCAACGGGGCCAATAACATCCCTTGGCCACACCCGAGGCGGTACCCCGGTCTTGGTTAACCCTCTGTTTACCAAGGCAGAGCTGAAAATCACCACCGGCCTTATTGAACCCCACTTTATGGCCGGATACTCTGGCGGCAGAAAGGCGGTTTGCCCGGGAATATGCGGCTTAGAGACAATCAAGGTTCAACACGGACCCCGTTTTCTGGAATCCCCTCGGAGTAGAGAGGGCGTCCTAACAGGTAACCCTTTCCACCAGGAGGCCCTGGAGATTGCCCAGATGGTGGGAGTAGATTTCAGCCTAAATGTCAGTGTGGACGAGCAGGGAGGGCTCAACGGAGTCTTCGCTGGAGAGCTGGAGGAAGCCCATCAGGCTGGGGTAAAATTTGTAGAACAACAGGTTAAGATTCCTTGGCCAGAACCCGTGGAGATAGTGGTTACCACTGGCGGCGGCTACCCACTGGATTTAACCTTCTACCAGACAATTAAGGGAATGAGCGCCGCTCTCCCGTTGATCAAAAAAGGCGGCACCATTATTATCGCCTCTGAATGTGCAGAGGGAATTGGTGGAGCTGAGTTTACTCAACTTATTGAACAAACAGAGAATCCGGACGAATTCCTTCAACGCATCGCCCAGTCGGGCTATTTCGTTAAAGACCAGTGGGAAGTGGAGAAATTGTGCCATGTGTTGAAGAAAGCCGGGGTTTTTCTCTACACTGAAGGGATACCCGAGTGCCGGGTTCAGGAACTTATGGTGGAACCAACTCCTTCGGTGGAGGAGGCTGCGGAGCAGGCTTTAAAACAGGCCGGCAAAGAGGCTAAAATAGCAGTCATTCCGGAAGGACCTTATGTCCTGCCTGTAATCGAGGGTCAAAAACAACCTTGCAAACCATCCTGTCATTGCGAGGAGGGTTGACGACGAAGAAATCTCGTTATTTTGGGGAAGCTGGGATTGCTTCGCTATCGCTCGCAATGACAAATCGTTGCCTTATTTCTTATAACGAAACACTGATCTCAATTCTTAAAGGATAACCGTTATGGATCGAAAAACGGAAGTGGATGTTAAACGCCAAAAAGTGCGGACATTTCTGCAACACCATTCTCTGGCTGGGGTTCTACTCACTCGACAGAGCAGTTTCTCCTGGTACACCGCTGGGGGAGACAATTTTGTGGCCATCAACTCTGACACAGGGGCCACACCTATCCTGGTCACCGGCGAGAAAGACTACATCATCGCGGATAACATCGAAGCCCCTCGCATTCAAACAGAGGAGGTAGCTGGACTTAACTTCGAGCTCCTCCAGTTCGACTGGTACCAGCCTGAACGCAAGGAAGAAATTATAAAAGACCTAACTCAGGGAGGAGCGATTGCCACTGACGCCGGCCCTCTGGCCGATGAATTCGCTCAGTTACGATATTCCCTTACCGAAAGTGAAATAGAGCGATATCGCTGGTTGGGCAAAAATACCGCCGATTCTATGTCTGAAGTATGTCAGAGTTTGAGGGTTGGGGTCAAGGAATCTCAGATCGCCGGCCGGCTCAGTGAAAGCCTGCTGTCAGAAAAGATAGTGCCCGTTGTCCTGCTGGTAGCTGCTGATGACCGCATCGAAAAGTTCCGCCACCCTCTTCCTATGGAAAGAAGATTGGTGAGATACGCTATGATTGTCGTCTGCGCCCGTAGATGGGGACTAATAGTCTCTATAACCAGACTTGTGCATCTGGGAAAACTCCCCGAATGGCTACGGAAGAAACACAACGCTGTAATTCAAGTAGATGCCACTCTCATCTCCCACACTACACCTGGAATCCCAGTTAAGCAGATATTTGAAAAGGCCGTCAACAGCTACAAGCAGGTTGGATTCGCTGACGAATGGAAGCTTCACCATCAGGGGGGTGCTACTGGCTACGGTACCCGGGACTTCAAGGCAGGTTTTGACTCTACCCAAGTAGTACAGGAAAATCAGGCCTACGCCTGGAATCCATCTATCACAGGCACAAAATCGGAGGATACGGTCATCGCCTTGCCTGACAGGCCAGAGGTCATCACTGAAATCCAGGACTGGCCGATGATCCAAGCAGTGGGCATTAACCGGCCGGATATTTTGCAGCTATGAGAAAACCATTCCTTTTGGGACCGATATTTTGCTCCCTTCTTCTCTTCTGTGGCTCTGCCGCCCTGGCAAAGCAGAGCATTGGCATATTGCCGTTTAAGGATAATACTGGTTACGACGGGAGCTGGGATATCCAAAAGGGAATAGCCCTCTGGTTGGGAGAAGCTATTGGACAGAATCCCTTCTACCAGGTGGTGCCCATTGACACCCTCACCAGGGCCTTAGAACAGATGGACCAAAAACCTGAGAAAGGGCGCTCTGGTCTATTTGGTTTTCTCTTCCCCAAAAGAAAAAGGGCTGCAGTCCAGCAAAAATCGAGACAGATAAGCGAAATAGCTAAAAAAAAGGGCGTAGACATCCTCATCACTGGAGAAATAAACGCATTCAGCATTTCTCGCTTCCGGGCAGGATTGCCTATGCTGGCAGGATATGAATCGTATTCCAGCAATGTGGAGCTGCAAGCCAATCTGCAGAGGATGATTGACGGAAAACCACTGGGAACAATTACGGGCAAAGGAGAGATAACTGACCGAGATCTGGGATTGTCACTTTTCGGAAAAACAAGCAGTAAAGCTCTTGAATTCTGTGGGCTGGACTCCTTGCCTTTCGGGTCAGAAGAGCTCAGGAAGACGGTGCTGGGCCAGGCAACAGAAAAAGCAATAGCTCAACTTAAAACCAAGTTGGAAGAGATCGTCGTGCCCCCCCCGTTGCCTAAGGTTTCCCACCCCGCGATATTGCTGGTTGAAGAGAATGAGGTCTATGTCAACATCGGGATAGAGGATGGTATTCAAATAGGAAACAAATTCAGCGTCTATGCTCAGGGGAAAGAGCTCCGAGACCCGATAACCGGCACAGTATTAGGATACGCAGAGGAAAAGGCGGGGGTCATCAGAATCATACTTATCCAGGCCGCTCATCTTTCCAAGGCAGAGATAGTAGAAGGCAAGGGGCTGATTAAACCAGGCAACTCTATCAGAATAGAGTAACAAACAGCGTAGTTACAGGAAAGGAGCAGGGGAATGCAGAGAAATAGATTTGTCTTAGTTGCTGTTCTACTGGCATTTATTCTCCTGGCCACTAATGCCTCCGCTGGGCTGCCCCAGTGGAAACTCATCAAGTTATGCCAGGAGGCCGAGTGTATTACCACTGCCAAGGCCGAGAATATTAGTCAAGCTGTGGACTGCACTTTCATAATCTTCCAGCCGGTAGAATTGTTTAAGGGAGACTTAATCGGGACCAAGATAAAGGTCAGAGTGTCTTCTCCACCTGCAGGAGACTCTCTTGTGTTAACAAATAAAAGCCTTGCCTTGCTTTTCCTAAACTCCTGTGACTCTGAGAGTACATATAAACTCTGTGACCCGCTGCAGGGAGTGTACTTCTTCAATGCAGGTCGGGCAGTGAGGCCGACCTCCGGGGAAACATTACCCTGGGTAACCCTCACTGCTGAAATCAGAAGAATAACTGGGGTAGCGAAAGCTACAGGCGTTGAGCTGTCAACCTGGGGAAAGATCAAAGAACTGTTCAGGTAAAGGATCTTAGGCCTGTGACAGCGAAAAGGTGCAACCAAAGAATTAGCCACGAAGGCACAAAGGCACAAAGAAAATCGAAATAGAGCCAGAGTGGTACAGACCGAGTTGTGTCATAATCTTCGTGTCTTTGTGCCTTGGTGGCAAGGGTATTAGCCACAGATTTCATGGGGCAGTAGCTCAGTTGGGAGAGCGCATCCCTCGCACGGATGAGGCCGGCGGTTCGAATCCGCTCTGCTCCATTGGTAAAATTGCGGTCGTGCTAAGCGGGGAGCCAGCGGTGCCCTGTACCCGCAATCCGCTATAGCGGGGCTTAATTCCCAACCCCAGGCTCTATTGTCTCAGGATATACCGGCCATAAGCGGCGTTGAAGGCCAGGTCCTGTGCAACGAAAGGTCGCTAAACCCCGTCAGGACCGGGAGGTAGCAGCGGTAGGCGTTCTCTTGCGTGTGCCGCAGGGCAACCTGACCAGAGCTGGCTGTGTCCGTGACGCCAGAGCCAAAGAGTCAAAGGTGGGTGTGCGACCGCTTTCCCCCTGAATAACCGGAAAGAAAAACAGATATGCCTTATGTAGTGCTGTCCAGAAAATGGCGTCCCTTAAGCTTTGACGACATTGTTGCCCAAGAACATGTCACCGCTACCCTAAAGAACGCTATCGCTTCGGGCAGAATTGCCCACGCCTATCTATTCTCCGGTCCTCGTGGCGTGGGCAAAACTACAATTGCCCGAATCTTAGCTAAGGCCTTGAACTGTGTTGAGGGACCTACACCTAACCCCTGCAACAAGTGCACTGCCTGCAAAGAAATCACCCGCGGGGTCAGCCTCGATGTCCTGGAAATCGACGGGGCTTCCAACCGGGGCATTGATGAAGTACGTGACCTCAGGGAAAATGTGAGGTATGTCCCCAGCCAGAGCAGATACAAGATTTACTATATCGACGAAGTTCATATGCTAACCATCCCTGCCTTCAATGCCCTGCTGAAAACACTGGAAGAACCACCTGCGCGTGTCGTTTTTATCTTTGCCACCACTCAGCCTCAGAATATCCCCCTGACTGTCCTGTCGCGCTGTCAGCGGTTCGACTTCAAGAGAATTCCCATTGCAGAGATTATCAAACGCCTCCAGTTCATGGCTTCTCAGGAGGCGGTGGAGATCGACACAGATTCCCTGCTCTTAATCGCCAAGAAGGCCGACGGGGCAATGCGAGACGCCGAAAGTCTCCTGGATCAGGTAATCGCTTTCGGCGACAGTCAGATCTCCTCCCAGACGGTGGAAAACCTGCTGGGATTGGTGGAACGACAATTTTTCTTCGACTTGATAGATGCGGTGACCCAAAAAGATAGCCGTAGGGGACTGGACCTGGTGGAGAAGGTAATTGAAGATGGCCGAGATGTGGGGGAAATTGTACGGGGACTTCTGGAGCATCTTCGGGACCTGCTATTTGCCAAGATCCCCGGAGGAATGAAGAGCATAGAGGCATCGGAGGGGGATAA
>DAOVPH010000050.1 GCA_030629295.1 Candidatus Latescibacterota bacterium
AAGGTTTTCAGATAGAGAGGTTTTTGAAAATCTCAAAGGAATTATGGAAACAATATGGGACAATCTAAAATAAAATCCCCCTTTACGAAAGGGGACTTGACTCATGGATAATGTTGAGTCATTGAAGGCAGAGGGTTGACCCTGTTAGATAGACAAATTATTTGACCGTATTTACGAATGCACTAAAAGGAGAAAGAAGACCAGGAGGTGCGACTATGGAATTGAAGAACCTGGAGAAGATAAACGATTACGAATGGCTAATCCCTCGTGCCGGAGAGATGAAAGTTCCGGTCAGGATTTTTGCCAGCCAGCAGTTGATGGAGGAGATGGACGAGAAGGTGCGGGAACAGGCGACTAATGTTGCCTATTTGCCCGGGATCCAAAAAGCATCCATTGCTATGCCCGATGCCCACTGGGGTTATGGATTCCCTATCGGAGGGGTAGCTGCCTTCGATCCCCAGCAAGGCGGGGTGATATCGGTAGGCGGAGTGGGATTTGATGTTAACTGCGGAGTGAGAACCCTTAAGACAAATTTGTCCCTCGAAGAAGTGAAACCAAAGCTGAAGGAACTGATAGACACCCTGTTCCACATCGTGCCCGCCGGTATGGGCTCGAGGGGCCAGATATCTCTGTCAGGTAAGCAGATAGAGCAGGTCCTCACTGAAGGGGCCCAGTGGGTAGTTGAACACGGCTACGGAACTCCTGAGGATATTGAGTTCACCGAGGACAACGGCAAGGTGGAGGATGCCAACCCGGCCAATGTGAGTGAAACCGCCCTGAAGAGGGAGAAGAGACAGGTGGGCACCTTAGGCTCTGGCAACCACTACTTAGAGATCCAATATGTGGCCGAGGTGTACAACAGTCAAGTAGCCGAACAATTTGGACTGTGGGAAAACCAGGCGGTGGTAACCATCCATTGCGGCTCCCGCGCCCTGGGACATCAGGTCGGCACTGACTATCTGAAGACCTTAGCCGGGGCCTCCCGAAAGTATGGAATACCCATCCGGGAGAGAGAGCTGGTCTGCGCTCCCTTGGATTCTGACGAGGGGGGAAGATATTTCTCGGCTATGAACTGCGCGGTGAACTACGCCTTCGCCAACCGTCAAGTGATTACCCACTTAGTTAGGAGTGGCTTTGAAAAGGTGCTGCCCCGGGCTCAGTTGATTATGCTCTATGATGTGGGCCACAACACTTGCAAGATCGAGAGGCACCGAATAGACGGGAAGTTAAAAGAGGTCTATGTCCACCGAAAAGGGGCAACCAGGGCCTTCGGACCTCAGAGGGAACGACTACCAAGACCTTACCAGGAAGTGGGACAGCCGGTGATCATTGGAGGCACAATGGGCACCGAATCCTACATCTTAGTGGGAACAGAGTCCGGAGAGGGAAAGGCGTTTGCCTCTGTCTGCCACGGTGCCGGGCGCCAGATGAGCAGAAGAAAAGCGATGAAAAAATGGCGAGGAGAACAGATTGTGAGAGAGTTAAGCGAAAAAGGCATTTACATCCAGGCTCACTCACTTGCTGGGGTTGCCGAAGAGGCCCCCTTAGCCTACAAGAACGTAACTGCTGTCATCGAGGCTATTCATAATGCTAACCTGGCGGAAAAGGTAGTCAAGCTCAGGCCTATAGGTTGTATAAAAGGCTGAATTCTGCTGCGAAGACAGTATCTATTCAGGTGAATGAAAAAAGCAGATGATCCGTAAAGTAAGCTATGTTACATTTTGTAGTTGTCATACCAGAAGAGGCAGGTGTCACCACCTGCCTCTTTTTTATTAGGGGGTAATCCTGGTTCTGTCCCGGGGAAACAGGGAGGCCATCCGGATGTTGGGTAAATTAAGTAGCTGTTTAGTCAACCTTTCGGCTCCGATAGCCAGCCCTCCGTGGGGGGGCATTCCGTATTTAAACACTTGAAGGTAGAAATCGAAGTCTTCAGGGTTTAACCCGGATTTTTCCATATTTTTCACTAACATTGCATAGTCATGAATTCTCTGACTACCAGTGGTTACTTCCAATCCCTTAAACAACAAGTCAAAACTTCTGGTCAGCTCAGGATTTTTCTCGTCCGGCATTGTGTAGACCGGCCTTTTACTGGTGGGATAGTGGGTGATATAAACCAACTCTGTACCTGTCTCCTTCTTAAAATACTGACAGATCAGCATCTCACCTTCCGGATCAAGATCCGTTTTAGATTTAACCCGTTTTCCACATTTTTCCTCTAACAGTTGGAGGGCATCTTTCAGGGCAATCTGGGGGATGGTCTCGAATTCAGGTACTTGGGTGCCCCAGAGCTCCAACTCCGCCTGACAAGCTTTTTTAGTATGAGAAAACATATATTTTAGCAGGTCTATCTCCAGGGCAATGACATCCTGTTCATCGTTAATGAATCCCATTTCGTAGTCGAGGCTAAGGTATTCGTTAAGGTGACGGGAGGTGTCGTGTTTTTCTGCCCGATAAACATGTCCCACCTCGAACACTCGTTCGAAGACACCCACCATAATCTGTTTGTAGAACTGAGGGCTTTGAGCTAAGTAAGCAGTTCTGTCGAAATATTCCACTTTAAACAGCTCGGCCCCTCCTTCGGTCCCCGAGGCCACGATTTTGGGAGTGAATATCTCGGTAAATCCTTTCCGGTTGAGAAACTCTCGAAATGCCCAGATCAGCTCGCTTTGGATTCTAAAGATAGCCTGCACCTTTTGATTTCTCAACGACAGTGGCCGGTGATCCAGCACTGAGCCAAGTTCTGCCCGGTCAAATGACCGTTGGTTGCTGATCTCTAAGGGGATGGAGGCACCATAGTAAACATCGCCTGTCAGGGTGCAACTGTTCACGTGGACCTCTATCCCTCCCGGGGCACGGGGCTCTGAGACGACCTCTCCCTTAACCTCCACTACCATCTCGTTCCTGAGGCCAGCGAGATCCTCGCTCTTTCGGAAGACCGTCTGGACAGTTCCAGTTCTATCCCTCAAAACAACAAAATTTATACCTCCTAACTGTCTGATCCTGTGCACCCACCCTTTCAGCAGCACCTCCTTGCCAATAGAGTCGGGCAGGGCAGCTATCAGAATGCGGTCCATCTATATCCTCCTCTGCCTTCTAAGCGGAGTTACCGCTTCAGCGGTTTATTATAAACCCGTGAACGGGTAACTCCGAAACATCCCACAATCTGGTCACTCCTCATTCAAAGCCTCTCAATTTCCTCTGCAGGTATTGTCTCACCGTATACCCATATTCTTCATCCATCAGGGCAAAGTCAACGAAGGCCCGGAAATAGGCCTGATGATTTCCAATATCGTAGCGCTTTTCTCCAGGACCCAGCTTGAGACACCTGACTTTGCCCCCCATCTGCAGAAGCACCCCAATGGCATCGGTGATTTGGATCTCTCCTCCCATCCCCGGGGGAGTGCGGCGTATTGCCTCAAAGATATTAGAGTTGAAGACATACCTGGCAGCTATGGCATATCTGCTTGACATTTCCCCTTTAGCGGGTTTTTCCACTAAGGTCTCGGCCTCAAATTCTTCTCCTTCCTCCGCCTTGGGTTTAACAATGCCGTAACGGTTCACCTCATCTTCGGGCACCTCACAGACAGCAAGGGTGCAGTTAGATCTGTGGGAAAGATGGGACTGGATAAGTCTGTGAACTAAGGTAGGTGACTCTGTTGGCTGCATAATGGTGTCCCCCAATGCTACCACGAACGGCTCATCTCCCACAAAGTCCTGAGCACAGCCGATGGCATGGCCTAACCCCAGGGACAGACCCTGGCGAACATAGAAGAAACTGACCTCTGCCTTCTCGTATTCTAACTGCTCTAAGAGTCCATTATTCCCACTTTCAGTCAGCATTCTGACCAGTTCAGGGTCTTTGTCGAAATGGTCTTCAATGGACCTTTTCTTACGGCCAGTGATAAAGAGGATCTTCCTCAACCCTTGAGCCACCAACTCTTCCACCACATACTGAACTACCGGTTTTCTGCCCACGGGCAACATCTCTTTTGGTTGAGATTTAGTGGCAGGCAGCAGTCGGGTGCCTGCTCCAGCCACAGGGATAATCGCCTTTTCGATACCCATAGTTTCTCTCCTTATTTTTCTAAAATCTTCGCCAAAGCTCGCAGCCCTAAAAGATAGCTCTCTGCCCCAAAGCCATGGATCTGCCCGAGGCAAACCGCAGCGATTACCGAGGTTTGCCTGAATCCCTCTCGGGCGTGAAGATTGGACAAATGCACCTCCACTGTGGGCAGAGCGGCGGCAGCTACGGCATCCCTGAGTACCACGCTGTAATGGGTAAGCCCCCCAGGATTGATGAGAATCCCATCCGCCCACTCCATTGCCTTCTGAATCTCATCGACTATTTCTCCCTCGGAGTTAGACTGGATGATCTTTACCTCCACATCCAACTGTTTCGCCAATTGCTGGATGGACTGGTTGATCTCCTCCAGAGAAACTGTCCCATAGACCTCGGGTTCTCGCTTGCCCAGCAGGTTAAGGTTGGGACCGTGAACTACAAGCAGACGGTGCATGATTCCCTCCAGTGTCCTCTGTTGACCTCTATCAAAGAATATATCGGCTTAAATTTTCGTCGCTTACAATCTTATCCAGGGTTTTCTTCACCATCTGGTGGGTGATGCGCATGGCTTTCCTCTTTGTCTCAGGCACCGCATAGAGGATATCCTCTAACAGAGTGTTCATGACCGTGTGAAGTCTTCGTGCTCCGATATTTTCTGTCTTTTGATTCACCTCATCTGCCACCCTTGCAATCTCTTCGATAGCCGGCTTAGGAAAAGAGATCTTTACCCCTTCCGTGGCTAACAGGGCCTGATATTGTTTTATTAGGGCGTTTTTTGGCTCGGTGAGGATTCTCACGAAATCCTTAGCGGTCAGGCTATCCAATTCCACTCGGATAGGGAATCTGCCCTGCATCTCCGGGATCAGGTCTGAGGGTTTAGCGGAGTGAAAAGCACCGGCAGCGATAAACAGAATATGGTCGGTTTTGACCATTCCGTATTTTGTCATTACATTTGACCCTTCCACGATGGGGAGCAGATCGCGCTGTACTCCTTCCCTGGAGACATCCGGGCCACTGGCAGAAGCCTCTGCAGCCGCCGCTATCTTGTCCAGCTCATCCACAAAGACTATCCCTGACTGTTCCACCCGGTCGATGGCTTCAGAAACTACTTCATCCATGTCAATGAGTTTCTGCACCTCTTCCTGGGCCAGTATCCTGCGGGCTTCAGCTACAGTTACTCGTCTCCTTTTAATCTTTTTGGGAATCATCCCTCCGAACATCTCCTGGATGTTGATCCCCATCTCTTCCATGCCGATGGGGGAGAATATTTCTACCATGGGAAAAGTGTTGGAGGTAAGCTCAAGTTCGACTATTCTTTTGTCCAACCTTCCTGCAACAAGCTGCTTTCTCAGTTTTTCTCTAGTTCTCTGGTGTTTCTCCTCCACCTGTTCATCGAGGAGTTGATTCTCCTTTCCCTTTTTTTGGGGAGGAGGGGGAAGGAGGATATCTAAGAGCCGTTCTTCGGCCTGTGTTTCAGCCTCTTGCTGAACCTGTCCTGTCCTCGCGGTCTTCACCATATTCACGGATAGGTCGGTAAGGTCTCTGATCATCGATTCCACATCTCGGCCCACATAGCCGACTTCGGTGAACTTAGAAGCCTCCACCTTCACGAAGGGGGCATTGGCTAAATTGGCCAACCGGCGGGCGATCTCAGTCTTGCCCACCCCGGTGGGACCGATCATAATGATGTTATTGGGCATAATCTCATCCCGCAGCTCTTCTGAAACCTGCTGACGGCGCCAGCGATTTCTGAGCGCAATTGCCACTGATTTCTTAGCTTTGTCTTGCCCGATCACATACTTGTCAAGTTCAGCTACTGTCTGCTGGGGTGTCAATTCTCTCATTAAACAGCACCTCGGATTAAAGTTCTTCAATAATTATTTTGTCGTTTGTATATACATCAATAGAGGAAGCGATTAACAGCGATTTCTCTACGATAGTTTTAGCCTCCAGTTGAGAACACTCTAAATATGCCTTGGCAGCGGATAAGGCGTATGCTCCTCCTGAACCCAAAGCAATGATGCCGTCATCGGGTTCGATGACATCTCCGCTTCCAGAGATAACCAGCGAGATCTCTTTATCCATCACTGCCAGGAGTGCCTCTAACCTCCGCAGATATTTGTCCAATCTCCAATCTTTGGTGAGCTCCACGGCTGCTCGTTTCAGATTCCCGTTGTAGGCTTCCAGTTTTGCCTCAAACCTCTCAAACAGGGCGAAGGCGTCGGCAGCAGCGCCGGCAAAGCCCGCTAATATAGTGTTGTTATATATCTTCTGGACTTTGCGAGCGTTGTGCTTCATCACTATCTCGCCAACTGTCACCTGTCCATCACAGCCCAGTGCAGCCTTCCCGTTGCGCCTGAGCCCTAAGACAGTCGTGCCTGTAAACTTGAGCTTGTTCAAATTCAGATACCTCCTTTGGAAACCACAGAGCACAGAAGAAGTTCAAAAATTGCCTCAAGTTCAAAAAAATAGGCGATTTTTGAAGTTTTTGAAATTTAGGCAATTCATTTGCGTGTTTCTGTGGTTAATAACACTTTTCAGGTCCTACGCCCTCGGATGCGCCTGATGGTAAATCTTTTTCAGTCTGTCGGTGGTAACATGGGTATAAATCTGAGTAGTGGAGAGACTTACATGTCCCAGCAACTCTTTAACCGCCTGCAGGTCAGCCCCGTTGTCTAACAGGTGAGTGGCAAAAGTGTGTCTTAAGACATGGGGACTTAGTCCCTTCTGCTCTGAGACCATAAAAAGATGCCGGGTGACGATTCTCTGGACGCCCCGCTGGCTCAACCGCCTGCCGTAGCGATTCAGGAAAAGGGCCGGGGTTTGTCTGGCAAGCTGCTGCAGCAACCTTTCCCGCCAGGGCAGGTACTCTCTGATACCCTCCAGCGCCTTGCCTCCAACAGGTACCACCCGCTGTTTTCTTCCCTTGCCTTTAACCTTAACCACCCCACCTAACATATCTACTGAAGGGATGTCCAGGCCCACCAGCTCGCTCACCCTGATCCCTGTTCCGTAAAGTACCTCCAGCAGGGCATGGTTTCTCCGACTGAAGAAGTCTTCTCCCCTAGGCAACTCCATTGCCCTTTTTGCCTGTTCTACATCCAGAAAAAGAGGAAGCTTTTTGTCTAGCTTAGGAGAGGTAATCCCGTAAGCCGGATTCTGTTGCAGAATTTTCATTCTACACAGATATTTAAAGAAGGAGCGAATACTGGCTAACTTGCGAGCCACCGAACGCCGCTGGAGGCCTCTCCGCCTCAATGTGCCCAGAAAATGGCGGATACAGGCCTGATTGACATCCTGAGGACCGACAACAGCGCTTTGCAAATGATCGCCAACAAAAGCGATAAACTGCTTAAGATCATTCCGATAGGCGCAAAGCGTCTTCTCCGAGAAATCCCGTTCTGCCTCTAAATATCGAAGGAACTGCTCGACAGCCTTTCGCATCTTTCAGCTCTCCTCTGGGAATTCTGCTTTACAACTGGGACATTGCAAGAAGGTGCCTTTATCTGGAGTCGCCTTTTCCACTAAGAACGAGGCACCGCATTGGGAGCACTTCTGAGCTACCGGTTTGTCCCAGGAGGCGAACTTACACTTGGGATAGTTGCTGCAACCGTAAAAGACCCTTCCTTTTTTAGTTCTGCGTTCCACTATTTCACCTTCGCATTCGGGTTGGGAACAAGGGATACCCAGGGTGAGAGACTTAGTATTTTTGCATTTCGGGTAGGCAGAACAGGCCAGGAATCTACCGTATTTACCCGATTTAACCACCATCGACGCGCCGCACTTATCGCACACCTGTCCAGTTGGTTCTGGCTCAACCTCTTCCTGGTTAAGAGGACGGGCGTTTTTGCACTCGGGGAACCCAGAGCAAGAGAGAAATCTCCCGTGGCGTCCCCATCTGATGACCATCGGACGGCCGCATTTCTCACAGGTCTGGTCAGTGGGCTCTTGCAACGACTTCTTCAGCTCTGTCCGCTGCTCCTTAGCCTGAGAAAGGGTGCTTTCAAAGGGGGTATAGAAATCAGTTACCACCTTGACCCAGCCTTCTTCCCCCGTCTCTATCCGGTCAAGAGACTCCTCCATTTTGGCGGTGAATTGGACATTGAAGATGTCGGGAAAGGCACTTACCAAAAGCTGATTCACCGTCATCCCCAGCTCGGCGGCAAATAGTCTGCCCTTATCCTTTTTCACATAGCCCCTATCTTGAATTACGCTTACAGTGGGGGCATAAGTGCTGGGACGCCCAATACCCTTGGCTTCAAGCTCTTTGACTAAGGTGGCCTCGGTATACCGGGGTGGCGGCTCAGTGAAGTGCTGCTCGGGAGACAGCGAAACCAAGTTTAACTCCTCTCCCACGCTCAGACTCTGGGGAAGTTTTACCTGGATTTCCTCCTCCTGTTCATCCGTAGCTTCTTTATAGGCAACCATAAAACCCCGAAAGCTAATGATGGTCTCGGAGGCTCGAAACATATATCCATTGGCTTCTATTTCGACAGTGGTTACATCCAGCAAGGCCTGTTTCATCTGGGAGGCGATAAACCTGGTCCATATCAATTCGTAGAGCCGCAGTTGCTCCGGGGCTAAGAATTTCTTCACCTTCTTCGGTGAATAGACAAGGGAGGTGGGTCTGATGGCCTCATGGGCTCCCTGAGCTCTCTTGCCAGCTCGGAAAGCATTTGGCTTTGCGGGCACATACTCCACACCGTAAGAATCAGCAATATATTGTCTTGCGTCGGTTATTGCCTCTTTGGCAACTCGGGGAGAGTCGGTTCGCATATAGGTGATCAGTCCTGTCCTGCCCTCTTTCAAGTCGATGCCCTCGTAGAGCTGCTGGGCGAGAGCCATTGTCCTTTTGGTGGAGAATTTGAGTCGCCTGCCGGCCTCCTGTTGGAGGGTGCTGGTGATAAACGGGGGCGCAGGATTCCTCTTCTGCTGTTTTCTCTTGATATCCACCACCCGGAAGATTTTCTCCTCCAGGTCAGAGACAATGGTGGTAGCGCTTTTTTGGTCAGGGATGCTGGCCTTTTTCCCGTCGATTTTGGCCAATTGTGCCTCAAATACCTTTGGTTCTATATCCCTCTGAGTGCAAAGGGCAGCGGTTATCGACCAGTACTCCTGGGGGACAAACTGGGTGATCTGCTCCTCGCGTTCACAGACCAAGCGGAGGGCAACCGATTGCACCCTACCTGCGCTCAGGCTGCCCCGATAAATCGTCTGCCACAGAAAGGGACTCACTTTATAGCCTACCAGCCGGTCGATCACCCGCCGTGCCTGCTGAGCATTCACCCTATTTAGGTCCAACCCCAGGGGCCTCTTTTCCATAGCCTTAAGCACAGCGTTCCGGGTGATCTCGTTTAATAGAACTCGAGACATATTCTTGCTGTTGCCTATTTCATGGGCCACATGCCAGGCGATGGCCTCCCCTTCCCGGTCAGGGTCAGTAGCTAAGAATACTTTGGGAGCTTCCTTCGCTGCCTCCTTTAATTCCTTAACGATTTTACTCTTA
>DAOVPH010000162.1 GCA_030629295.1 Candidatus Latescibacterota bacterium
GGTGATTATGGTGGGCAGAGAATACTGGGATGGATTTCTGACTTGGCTGGAGGAGGTTTGCTTAGATAGAGGATACATATCAAAAAAAGATACGAAGATATTTACCGTTGTTGATACCCCGGAAGAGGTGGTGGCTACGGTTGAGGGATTTTACCAGGGAGAAAACAGGTAGACTACCAAGGTAGGGACAGAGCATTGTTCTGTCCCTACTACTATCGAAGCCGAGATAAATCAGGGTGCCCTGTAGGCCTTTGAACTATCGGTGAACACCAACAACAAGTTCCCCCCTAATCGATGTGTTCTGTCCTTTTCCGCAAAAGTCCCCTCTCGGAGGCTACCCTGAGCAGCACAGGAACAACCGAGGCGAAGATTGCGGCATTAGAGATCAGATGGAGGGCATACAAATATAGACCCCCTACAAGGCTTACCAGCATCTGGCGAGGGGAGAGCCCTGCCACGGCGAAAAAGCCGATACAAGTTGCCACATCGAAAATGAGGGTTGACAGAATTCCCCAAAGGGCGAATCTCAACAGCAACAGAGTCTTGAAGGTAATTTTTCCCTTAAAGCGACTGCCGGCAAATCCCCCCAAGAGGCCTATCAGGCCCATCGAGCCCACCTGAGCTGCTAAAAGCGGTGGCATAGATACCCCGTAGGGGTTTATTGATGCGTAGATGAACTCTCCTAAAAGACCTACAATCGCTCCCCGTTTTTTGCCCAGAAGGAATCCGGAGATAAAGATAGTGGCCGTTACCGCCTCTACATTGGGGATGAAAATAAAGGCATAACCCAGGGTAACAACTAAGGCAATAAAGACAGCAGTGATGGTCAAGTCATAAGTTTTCATTTCTTCTGCGCAGAGGTATTGGAGTGGTTAACTGGTAAGCGATCAAATTGGTTCACTAATGACCAATGGCCATTTCAAGTCTGCCCAGCTAATATACAACGGCGCAGAGGGCTGGTCAATAAAAATTTTGACAATAAAAAGTCGAAGTTGTATTATATTTAGGTCTAACTTAGCGAAGAGTGAGAAAGATAGGAGGGTAATATCGTGAAAAAGACCACCACCACTCTCATTGAAATGAAGGCTCAAGGGGAGAAGATTGCCGCTCTGACCGCTTACGACTACATCCTGGCCACTATCCTCGATGAGATAGGCATAGACCTCATCTTAGTGGGTGATTCACTGGGGACTGTTTTTGCCGGGTATGAGACGACGGTGCAGGTGACCTTAGAGCAGATGCTCTACCACACTAAGATAGTTTCCCAGCAGGTCAAGAATGCCTTGGTGGTTGGAGATATGCCATTTATGTCGTTTCAGATAAATCCAGAGGAGGCAGTGCGGAATGCCGGCCGGTTTCTCCAGGAGGCAGGGGCAGAGGCGGTGAAGTTAGAAGGTGGGGAAGAGATCGCGCCCACGGTTAGGAGGATAGTCAACGCGGGTATCCCGGTGATGGGCCATCTGGGACTCCTACCCCAGTCGGTTCATAAATATGGTGGTTACGCAGTGCGAGCCAGGGAATCCAAAGAGGCTGAGAAGTTGCGCCAAGACGCGAAAATTCTTGAGGAGTGTGGGGTTTTCTCTATAGTGCTGGAGAAAATTCCTCATCAACTGGCACGCCAGGTCTCCCAGAGTCTGAGCATCCCCACTATTGGCATCGGGGCTGGTCCTCATTGTGATGGTCAGATCCTGGTGACCCCCGATATGCTGGGACTGTTTGAGAGGTTTCATCCTCCGTTTGTAAGGAGATATGCGGAGCTGAATAAAGAGATGAAACAGGCTTGTACTGCCTATTTACAGGATGTAAGGACAGAGAAATTTCCCTCGCTGAAGGAGAGTTTCTGACGACAGCCGCAGGTTGTATAGAACTATCTAATAGGATGAATCGGCGGTTGATTTTTTAACAATGTCTTCTAACCCGAAAGGAGGTCTTGCTGAAGATGGGAAGATCAAGACTCATAAGACCAGAACGGCCCAAATACCAGATTGAAGATGTGGAGCAACCCCACCTGTTCAGGGATATCTTCCCCTACACGGAAGTGCCGCGGATGATCTTTGACAATGTGATAGTACCCGTGGAGCTGCCGGATGAGATATGGATAACCTGCACCACCTTCAGGGACGGCCAGCAGGCTAGACCCCCTTACACAGTTAAGCAGATAGTGGACCTCTACGATATGCTGCATCGACTGGGGGGCCCACAGGGTGTGATTCGGCAGTGCGAATTCTTCCTCTACAGCCACAAGGACAAAGAAGCGGTACAAAAATGTCTGGAGAAAGGATATAAATATCCAGAGGTTACCGGATGGATTAGAGCTGTTAAGTCCGATTTTCAACTGGTAAAACAGATGGGGCTGAAAGAGACAGGAGTGCTCACCTCTGCTTCTGACTACCATATTTTCCTAAAACTGGGTATGAACAGGGAAACCGCCTTAGAGGCTTATTTGGCCATTGTAAAGGAAGCGATGGAAGCTGAAGTGCGGATCAGATGCCATCTGGAGGACATCACCAGGGCCGATTTCCCCGGGTTCATCATCCCCTTTGCCCAAGAGTTGATGGGTATTTACCAAGAGGTGGGGGAAGAGACATTAGCAGGCCCGCCGATTAAGATAAGACTTTGTGATACTATGGGATATGGCCTTCCCTACCCTGAGGCAGCCTTGCCCCGGGGTATCCCCAAGATGGTACATGCTATGGTTCACCAGGCCGGTGTTCCCCCCTACGCCTTGGAGTGGCATGGACACAACGATTTCCACAAGGCCCTGATTAACAGCGAGGCTGCCTGGCTTTATGGCTGTGCCGCTGCCAACGGGACACTCCTGGGCTTCGGAGAAAGATGTGGCAACCCTTCCATCGAGGGGTTAATCATCGAATATATCTCCCTCCAGGGCAAAACCAACGGAGTGGATACCACCGTGATCACCGAGATTGCCGATTATTTCAGAGAAGAGGTCAAGGCCTCAATCTCTGCTAACTATCCTTTTGTAGGAGAAGAATTTAACTTTACCAGGGCCGGTATCCACGCCGACGGGATCAGCAAAAATGAGGAGATATACAATATCTTTAACACCACCGAGATTCTGAACCGATCCCCTGGCGTTATGGTTACTGACAAGTCGGGCACTGCCGGCATTGCCTACTGGATTAACTCCCACTTCAAACTGACCGGCGACAGGGTGATTGATAAAAGACATCCGGGAATGGCTAAGATCTACCACTGGGTTATGGACCAATACAGAGAGGGCAGAGTTACCAGTATCTCTACCGAGGAGATGGTGGAGAAGGCAAAAAAATACCTGCCAGAGCTGTTTATCTCGGACTTCGACCGGATAAAGGCACATGCCCGCCTGCTGGCCGAGGAACTTATCGAACAGGTAGTGAATCTGCCTGCTATTCGCTCAATGGACCCTTCCCAGCAGGAACCCCTGTTGACAAAGGTGATCGAAGAGAATCCTTATGTACAGTTGATAGCTGTCACTGACAAAGAGGGCAGCAGGGTTACCCGAGATATCACCCAACCGGTGGACAAGGCAAAATATGAATACCACCGTACCGAGGGTGATTTCTCCAATCGAGGATGGTTTATTGGTCCGCTGAAGATGGGGAAGACTTATGTGACGGGGCTTTACACCTCAGCCGTCACCGGTGCCTTGTGCATCACCGTTTCTGCCCCGATCAGGGACGAGAACGAAGAGATAGTGGGGGTGCTGGAGTTTGACCTTAGGTTTGAGGATGTGGTTAAGCTGGAGGAGCAGAGTCGTGAGGATGACCTTAGCTGAGAAGATTATCGGCCGGCATTGCGGGCGGCGGGTGAAGGCAGGCGAGTTCGTGGTGGCCAATGTGGACCTCTGTTTCCTCCAGGACGGCACCGGTCCCCTGGCGGTAAGAGAACTGGAGCAGATGGGACTGGAGAAA
>DAOVPH010000160.1 GCA_030629295.1 Candidatus Latescibacterota bacterium
CGCGCCATTGTCTCGAATTGCAGACCTCAGCCTCTTGGTTGTACCCGCCAGTGAGAAGGAAAAACTAACCGGGAGACCCTTCTCCTTTAAGGTTGTTGGTCTTTTTCCGATCAGATCTCAGGAATTAAAATATAAAGAAGGTGTTCCAAAATCAACCCTAAAAAAATGGAGCGGGAAACGGGGTTCGGACCCGCGACCTCCACCTTGGCAAGGTGGCGCTCTGCCAACTGAGCTATTCCCGCTTTACAATGTATAAAATATAGACCAGCAGGGGAAAAGTCAAGCCTTTTTCCACTCTCTGCAGAAGAATTTTTGTTACTCACAAACCAGGGTTTAACATACGGTAATATTTCCAAAACTACTAAAAAGCTAAGACAGCAGCGGTGCCTTTGAAGATCCGTCTTGCCTCATTCTCCCTTCTTGAACCCCTCTCACTGCACATTTCTCCACATATTTTTCTGCCAGACGGAGAAACTCATTCATCTGCTCAGTACTATACGGCTTTCTATTGCAATAAGTCGGATCAATAGACTGATGAGGTTCGAACTGCTGCAGCACCCAGTGTTTTGCCCCTTGGAGCCATCTGCCTATCTTCTCTATGTCCCCCCCGTCCAGCAATCCCGGGACAACGGTTGTCCTGAACTCATACTCTACCTGAGCCGCCTTAACCAACCGCACGCTCTCTTCTATCTTGCCCGTGTCTACCTGCGCCCTCACCACCTCTTCGTATCTCTCCAAAGGGGCTTTTACATCCATAGCGAGATAATCTAGAAGTCCCTTCTGGTAAAGTTGCCGCAGCATCTCCGGGTGGGTACCATTGGTGTCTATCTTGATTGAGAAGCCCTCTTTCTTAACCTTTTCTAAGAAGAGAGGTAGGTCGGAGTGTAGGGTAGGTTCTCCCCCGGTCACAGAGATGCCGTCCAGAAATCTCTTACGGGACCGCAGATGCTCGAGTACCTCCTCTTCGCTTATGTCGGGTATCTGCTGATAATGCAAGACCAACTGGGGATTGTAACAAAAAGGACATCTAAAATTACATCTTCCCAAGAACAAGATCGAGACTATCTTTCCGGGATAATCGAGGAGAGAGGTTTTCTGTAAGCCTTTTATAAACATCTTTTATCTCATTTAGGCTGGAGGCAGTCCCTACCAGGTTGTCCTGGCTGTCGAAGAAGAGAACGGTAGGGGTGGAACGAACATCGTATTTTCTTGCATCTTCTAACCCCTTTGGGGTTCCGGCGTCAATGGTTTCTCCTGGCAGATCCAGTTTTTCCAGATAGGCCTTAGCCAGGGAGCAGTGAGGACATCTCTCAGAGAAGAAAAACTTGTAACTCTGAACCAAGCCGGTCTTATCTTCAGATTCAATTTCCGCTGCCGGGATGCGCTTTAGGGGAGCAGTAAGTCTGTCCACTTCATACTCTACTCGTTCCTTGAACTCTTCCTTTTTCCCTAAATTCCAGTTCACCACCGGGCGGTAATATCCTACCACCCGGGAGTAGACCTCTGTCGGCTGGTGACAGAGAGGGCATTCGGGTTGTTCTCCCTTTAAATATCCATGAGTTCTACAGATAGAGAAAGTGGGCGTGATGGTGATGTAGGGTATTCTGAAATTAGAGACAACCCTTCTTATCAGGTTTTTACAAGCTTCCCCACCGGGCATTCGTTCCCCTAAGAGGACGTGAAAGACCGTTCCTCCTGTATATTTGGCTTGCAGTTCCTCCTGGTGCTCTAAGGCCTCAAAGACATCATCTGTGTTTCCTACCGGCAGCAGGGTAGAGTTTGTATAGTAAGGTATCTCTTCTCCGGCGGTGACTATATCGGGAAACTTCTCTTTATCCAACTTGGCTAAGCGATAGCTTGCCCCCTCAGCAGGGGTTGCCTCTAAGTTGTAGATATTGCCAGTTTCCTCCTGAAAGTCCTGGATTCGGTTGCGCATAAAATCGAGCACCTGTAGGGCCAGCTTTTTCCCCTCTGCAGTGGCAATATCCTTGCCCAGCAGATTCAGACAGGCCTCGTTCATCCCGATCAGGCCAATAGTGGAGAAATGGTTATCTAAGGTATCCAAGTAGCGTTTGGTGTAAGGCAGGAGCCCCTCTTCCATGTTCCTTTTTACCAGTTTGCGCTTGATCTCCAAGGAATTCTTGGCGATGGCCATCAGCCGGCCCAATCTCTGGAAAAATTCCTGCTGGTTTTTGGAGAGGTATCCTAACCGGGACATATTTATGGTGACCACACCGATGGAACCGGTTGACTCTCCGAAGCCGAACAGCCCCCCGGTCTTCTTTCTCAGTTCACGTAGATCTAATTGCAGACGGCAGCACATTGAGCGCACATCGCTGGGGTTGAGATCTGAGCGGACAAAGTTCTGGAAGTAGGGGAGACCGTATTTTGCCGTCATCTCGAACAGAAGCTCGGCATTTTTGTTGTCCCAGTCAAAATCTTTGGTGATATTATAGGTAGGGATGGGGAAGGTGAAGACCCTTCCGGTCATATCTCCTTCCATCATCACCTCCAAGAAGGCCCGGTTAATCAAATCCATCTCCCGCTGGTACTCCCCGTATTTTTCGTCGAGCAGTCGGCCTCCGACGATGGCCTGCTCTTCCCCTAAGTCTTCAGGCACTGTCCAGTCTAAGGTGAGGTTAGTGAAGGGGGTCTGTCCTCCCCAGCGGGAAGCGACATTGAGGTTAAAAACGAATTGCTGGATGCCCTGCTTGACTTCGCTGAACTCCAAGGCATCTTTCCGCACAAAAGGGGCGAGGTAAGTGTCGAAGGAGCTGAAGGCCATTGCCCCTGCCCATTCGTTTTGCAAGGTTCCCAGGAAGTTGACCATCTGGCCTAAGGCTGTCTCCAGATGTTTTGGCGGAGCAGAGCCGACCTTATTGGGGACGCCGTTAAACCCTTCTAACAGCAGTTGTCTCAGGCTCCAACCGGCACAGTATCCGGTGATGCCCATACCCAAATCGTGGATGTGGAAGTCGCCGTTTCGGTGGGCATCGCCTATTTCTGGGGGATAGACCTCCTCTAAACTATAATTGGCTATGGCCGCGCCGGCGGCATGCATCAGAAGACCAGAGAGGGAGTAGTCAGAGTTGCTGTTCTCGTTAACCCGCCAGTCAGATTGGTCCAGATAGTCACCGATGGTCTCCCGGATATCCATCATCACGCTTTCCTGGCGGCGAAGCTTTGCCCTTTGTGCTCGGTAGAGGATATAAGCCTTGGCCGTCTCCGCCTGCTCATTCTCGATAAGGACCTTCTCCACCAGATCCTGGACTTCTTCCACCGCAGGCACCCGTCCGTCCCGATAGAAGATGTTCAAAATAGAGACCACCTGGGCGGATGTATTCTGAGCAACGGTGCGGTCAGCGCCCCCCACGGCCTGGATTGCCTTAAATATCGCATTGGTGATCTTCTCCTGGTCAAACTTCACTAACCGGCCGTCTCGCTTGCGGATCTGGGAAATCTCATCCGGTGAACTTTTGGCTTTCATAGTTTTCTCCCTTCTCTTTTTGTAAGAATCTAACACCCCAGAAACCGTTTGTCAAGAGAAAAATACTATATGTCGTAGGATTTTTTTCTCTCACCACAACAAATTGTGTTTCTATGTGGTATCAGGGCGCATAGGAAGGGCGGTTCGGGATTTGCGGCAAATTTTCTTTGACGCTCGTTGTTGAATGTAGTATATTTATCAATTCAGTAGGGTACCGATATCTGCTAACTAAATAGTGTCTGTATAGTGTCTGTCCGAAAACTCAGTTTTGAGGGAGATGTCATTGCGAGGAGTGAGGAACGAACGACGAAGCAATCTTTGTATTTTCAAGAGATTGCTTCGCTCCTTCTAGTACATCGTTTTATTAAACACTTTACAGTATTCCGTCATTGCGAGGAGCGATAGCGACGAAGCAATCTCACAGTTTTTTA
>DAOVPH010000196.1 GCA_030629295.1 Candidatus Latescibacterota bacterium
ACAAAGGATCTACAGCTTGGATGAGATCCTGCAAATGCTCAACCAATCAGCTTTCACCTCTGTTGAATTTTATGATGACCAGAGTTTTCGCCCGGGCAGTGAGGATTCGGATAGAATCCATTTCGTCCTCCAGAAATATTGCATATAGAAGCCACAGTGCAGCAAGCTGAAAATAAAATCTCAGTACCTCGGATTTCAAAAAGTTCAAAGATTGCCTTAAGTTCGGAATTTTTGGCAATTTAAAAGGAAGCAACTCCAATGATTCAGATGTTTCATGTTTACAAAACCGTGGGAAATACTACCGTGCTTGAAGATGTGAGTCTCCAGGTAGATAAGGGGGAGTTTGTTTTCCTGTTGGGTCCCTCTGGAGCGGGGAAAAGCACCGTGCTCCGACTCATCCATTTTGATGAGCATCCTACTCAGGGATGGGTGAGGTTAGAGAATTACAACTCATCAACTATCAAGTCCAGGCATATTCCCTTACTCCGGCGGCGAGTGGGAATGATATTTCAGGATTTCAAGCTTCTCAGGGACAGGAATATCTTCGACAATGTGGCCTTTGCTCTGCAGGTGACCGGTGCTAAGAAGGCCTTCATGAAACGCAAGGTTTTGCAAACCTTAGCCCTGGTGGGATTGGGGCATCTGAGGAATATGATGCCTGCTCAGTTATCAGGCGGGGAACAGCAAAGGGCATCCATCGCCCGTGCCTTGGTGAACCAGCCCTTTGCCCTTTTGGCCGATGAACCCTTGGGCGACCTGGACAAAGAGGCTGCCTTTGACATCCTTCAACTGCTGCGAGAGCTCAATCACCAGGGTACCACCGTACTGATGGCCACTCACGATACCGAACTCGTGGAAACTCTGCCCTATCATTGCCTGAGGATTGAAAAGGGAAAGATCCTCTAACCCGAGGAGTTCAATTCTGTGAGCTATGTAGTGAAAGAAGCCCTGGCGGGATTCCGTCGCACCAAAGGGATGGGCTTCATCTCGGTGGGAACAACTGCCGTCTCTCTGGTGGTGTTCGGGGGACTCCTGCTGATATTACTGAGTCTCTATAGTCTGGTAGACCAGGTTAAAAGCCGGGTCCAGATTGAGATCTACCTGTCCGATGCCGCCAACAGAGAACAGATCCTGGAGCTGGAGAAAAGGCTGAAGGCAATGCCGGAGGTGAAGGACGTCCTCTATGTGGATAAAGAGATGGCGGCGGCAGAGTTCCGAAAAACCTTCGGAGAAGGCTTCTTAGATGCCGTCTCTCAGAATCCCTTGCCGGCTTCCCTCAAAGTGACGCTTACCAGCGGCTATAGAAGTTCTGAGAAGATCGCTGCCATCGTCAAAGCTGTAGAAAAAGAGAAGGCGGTGGAGGAAATCGAATACGGCCGGAAGTGGGTGGAGAAACTCGACCGTCTGATTTATGTCCTCTCCGTTGTCGCTGTGTTGGTCACCTTGGTGATCGGCGCGGCTTCCGTATTCGTTATCTCCAACACGGTGAACCTCACCATCTTAGCCAGGCGAGACTCTATTGAGATAATGAGATTAGTCGGCGCCACTGATAGCTTCATCCGGGCTCCCTTCCTCTTAGAAGGAATTATTGGAGGAACCCTGGGAGGCAGCATAGCCGCTGCCCTTCTCTATTTTGTTCACCGCTGGCTCAGTCTTCGTTTCCCCTCGTTGATCTCAGTCTCTGGGGCAGAATTGGCTGTCTGGCTGATGATCCCGTTAGGGATGGTCTTAGGCGGTTTGGGAAGCCGACTGGCAATACGCCGGGTGCTAAAACATCTCCCCTGAACAGGTAACGTTCAAGTCAAAATAGCCCAAGAAAATGAAAAAGATAGTAATAATAACCTGCCTTTTCCTCTCTCTATTTGCCTGGAAGACAGCGTCACCTGCTGATCCCAAGAGAGCATTAGAGGAACGAATCCGGACAAAACAGGCAGAACTGGAGAGTATTGGAGAGCAGATCCAAAAAAACCGAGAGCAGGTAGCAAAGCTCAAGGGCCAAGAGAAGAAGGTGCTGTCGCAGATTCACTGGAGAGAAAAGCAGATAGACCTGATACAGAGGTATATTCGTACCCTCCAGGCCCAGGAGAAATTGCTCCAGCAGGACATTCAAAGGACGACTAACGAGCTTAAGACAACTACGGTGACTCTTTCACAACGCCAGGCAGATTTTGCCAGAAGGCTGCGGGTAATCTATAAACACGGCCGACTCACCCAGGTGGAGATCTTGCTCTCCTCCAGCTCTTTCCCTGAGCTGTTGAGACGATACAAATATTTTGCCTTGATTGAACAGCAGGACAAAAGGGATTTGGAAGAGATAGTGGGCACTAAGCAGGGAATTGAAACCAGAAAGAGGAGACTGGAGGCGGACCTGAGACAGAAGCTCCGCTTGCAACGGGACAAACAGAAAAAACAGCAGGCCCAGGAAGCGGAGAAAACAGCGAAAAAACAGCTTTTAGACTCAATTAGGAAGAATCGCCGGTTAGCCCAGCAGGCAAATGAAGAGTTACAGAAAGAGACGGCCGCAATTAAACTGGCAATCAAGCAGTACCTGGAAGAGGTGGAGAGGCTGTCGGTAGTCAGAGAAGAGATTAAAGGCGTTATCCCCACTTACAATCTTGCTGAACATAAGGGTCATCTTCTCTGGCCTGTGAAAGGCTCTGTGCTCAATCAGTTTGGCAGGCACAAGGATGAGATACTCAAAACCTGGACGTTCAATCGAGGAATAGACATCAAGGTGGCTCCTGGCGCCCAGGTGCGGGCGATAGCTCCGGGGACAGTGGTGCTGGTTGACTGGTTTAGGGGATATGGCAAGTTCCTCTTGCTCTATCACCAATATGGATACTTCACCCTATATGGTCATCTTTCGGAGATTTTTGTGGCAAAAGGGGACAGCATCAAGAGCGGCGAAGTTCTGGCAACTTCAGGAGACACTGGTTCCTTAGAAGGCCCTAAACTTCACCTTGAAATCCTTAAGAAAAAGGAGCCGTTAGACCCACTTAAGTGGTTGGCTCCGAAGTGATAAAACTGCATTTTCGACTTGCCTGCCCCCCCTGCTTGTGTTTCTACAGGTAAAACTTGGACCCATCTTATATTGCAGGCACCCACTGCGAAATCTGACGCAAATCTGACGCAAATCTGACGCAAGCTACTGCAAAGTATAGTATGTAGTCTTTC
>DAOVPH010000195.1 GCA_030629295.1 Candidatus Latescibacterota bacterium
ACATTACCGATTTTACTACATCTAAATCAATATTACCCATTTTTCTCCCAAAACCTGTCAACAGACACATATCGCATAGGTTATTTATTCTTCTGGGCGTTCCGTGAGAGGAACGATGGATGAGATCTATCGCCTCTGTGGTGAACATATTCTCTTCTCTGCCGGCCACTTTCAGGCGATGGGCGATATAGTTGGGGGTGTCTTCCGGACCCAGGTTATGAAGATGAAACTTGATGGAAAGTCTCTGCTCTAATTGGGGAATAGCCATAACCCTCTCCCGTAGTTCTGGTTGTCCAACCACGAACAGGGTAAGCAGAAACCGATCGTTCAACTGAAAATTCAAAAGCAGTCTCAGTTCCTCAAAAATCAGGTCATCCCTAATTAACTGGGCCTCGTCAATTATAATAAGTGTGTTCTTCCCGTCAGCAAAATTCCGATAGAAAAATTCACCCAATATCCGCATCAATCCGGCGTGACTCTCATTAGGAACATCCTCTCCCAACTGATAGAGAATATCTTTATATAACTCCTCTGGCGTCCATCTGGGGTTGTTGAGAAAGGCTACTTCGTTTTTCTCCTCCTCCAATTCCCGGACCAAGACCCTGATCAACATCGTCTTGCCACTTCCATATTCACCGGTCAAAAGGGCTGCACCTTTGTTCTCTTTCAGGGCATAAAGCATTCTTATATAGGCCTCTTCGTGCTCCGGGGAAGGGTAAAAGAAATCTGGATCAGGGGCATTTTCAAAGGGTTTTTTAGTCAACTTCCAGTACTCAGTATACAAGAGTAACCCTCCTTTTCAATCCTTGATTTCCTTTTCAACTTTTTCCATGGGCTCCCGGAAAAAAATCAGTGCTGCCTTTTTCTTCGCCTGCTCGATGACCGATGCGTTCAACTCCATCTTCAAGACATCTTTATTCTTCGTGATCACCTCGGTTCGGGAATTTGTCCTTTTGATTCGTCTACAGAGCTCCACTCCATCTATGCCGGGCATTTTGAGATCTACTACAGCCACATCGATCTGCTCTTTTTCGAAAAGCTCCAGAGCCGCAAGCCCGTTTTCGGCTATTTCTGTTACATAACCCTCTCCCTTTAAGAATTCCTATAGAAGAGCCAACATCTCAGGATCGTCGTCGACAATTAATATGGTAGACCTTTCACTCATAGTATAAGCTCCGTCAAAAACCATTTGGTCTCGGCACAACCGCACCCTACGGCTGAATCGAGGTCTTTTATCGTCCCTCTCCTGATTTGTTTCCCAGGGGAGAATCTGCCGCGCCTGATTGGAAGGAGAAATCTGATCCCTCTTTTAGATCCACCTTTCGCATGTTATTTGTGGGAGGTAGCACCTTGGTGGCATATTCCAATACTTCCTTCAGGTTCTCTTCAGTCCAGAACCGCCAGCTGTTAGTATCCCGATTTACCTCCGGAATTTTGCCGGTCCTCAACCAGGAGAGAATTGTGTTGCGGTGCTTTCCGGCCAAGTCGGCAACTTCCTGTAAGCGATATCTCTTCTTCGTCATACAATTCCCACCCTGTTAATACGAGATCCTACACCTCTTCCCTTTTCGCACATTATCTATAGCCTTTTCAAAAACATCCTGCGAATGTTAAACAAAGTTATACATACTAAAACAAAATATACCAACGAATCAAAAAATGTCAAGAAAAAAATCGCAAAGAGTCCAAAATGCTCCCTCTCCTTTGAACGGAAAGGGCTGGGATGAGGGTGAAAGTCGCTTGGACAGCCATAAGTGCAGCTTACTTCAGCAGCATCATCTGTCTGGTCTGGGTATAACCTATTGTCTGCAACCGATAGAAATAGACTCCGCTGGCCAGATCTCTATCCTGGCTGTCCTTTCCATCCCATCTGATAATCCACCTACCTGCACCCAGTTCGCTGCTGATCAATCCTCTTACCCTTTGGCCGCTGCTGTTAAAAATATCCAAGGTGACAAGAGCTGCCGCGGGAAGAGAAAATAGGATTGTAGTGGTCGCATTAAACGGATTGGGAAAGTTCTGCCCCAGCAGAAATCTTCCGGGGAAAACCTCTGTCTCAGCTCCTGCCAGCTCTACCCAGGTGGGAAATTCCTCAAACACACATTGATACGGATAGGGACGGCCACTTGTTCTAGTCACCACCAGAGTGAGGGTATCGTAGTTAGAGACAGAAAGAGAGTCAGTATCCTGCTCAACAGGGAAATCGATGACGGAGGTCTCTCCCTGGGTTTTCTTAATCACCTGCAGTAGAAACTTGCTGTCGAGCCTTTTTTTGAATTCCAATTGGATGGCAGCCACCACAGGGAGTTCAATGTACTCAGCCGCCCAATGTTCTAACAGGGGCTTGGCCTCCTTAAGGGTATCAGGAAGAGAAGTTATTTGAGTGATAGGAATCTTATAAGTAGGAAGGTCAAACATCTGGTAGCCGTATTCCCCTTCCTGGTCAAGATAGTTTGCTATCACCCACTCAGCAAACACCGAGGAGAAATTAGCCCCTTTTCCCGCAAGTACGTTGTTAACCCCCTCTATGCCGTTTGCCTCCTCAGCCACCAACCGGGTTACGGTCTGTCTACCTCCATAGTGTTCGGCCAGATAGACAATGAACATAAAGGTCTGCTCATAGTCGGCTAATTCGCCCTTCCAGTCGGCGAGGCCGTTGTTGGGATTGGCCAGAAAATGGTCTCCCACCCGACGGCTGCGGTACCCGCACACATACTCAGCATAACCGGAGCAGCCCTCATTGATCCAGTCCTTCTCATCCGGATCTTGTTCCCAGTGGATCAGATGCTGGAACTCATGGGCCAGAACACCTTTGGTTCTCTCTTCACCGACATCAAGCGGATTACAATCCACATAGACCATCTCCCTGAAGTTGCTGTATTGACAATCGGGACAATTAGGGGTATTGGGATCATACTCATTCAGGGAGTAAAAGTACCCGCCGTAGTAGGTTCCCTCTCCGCTAAAGTCATCCTTAATATCCAAAAGCAAGATGAGTATCCTGGGATCTCCGTCTACATCGGGAGGGTTCCCGAAGGTCTCCACATCCATCTGATATATCCCTTTTGTGGGATCTGCCTTACAGCTCTGGTCGAAGGCCTTCACTAAACCGGCCACTGCTGCCGAGTCCACCCGGTCGCTCCATTCTGAATCCTCTACAAAAATATAGCAATATTCCCCTATTGCCCGGCAGGTGGCAGGTACCTGATAGTGG
>DAOVPH010000214.1 GCA_030629295.1 Candidatus Latescibacterota bacterium
AGTCCACCGCCTTTCATCGTCTCACCTGGTTGCCTTTTGTGGAAATAGGCGTCATCTTGCTCTTCGTTTTCATTGGATTTTTGGGATTCAGACACATCAAGAACAGCGAACAGCGGTATATCTGGATAGGAATGGCAAAAGAAGCTGCCCACCAACTGGGTACTCCCATATCTTCTCTGTTCGGTTGGTTGGAGCTACTGAAAGCGAGGACAAAGGATAAGGGGTCCTCCGTCGTAGAGGAGATGGGAAACGATGTATCCCGGCTGAACAAAATCGCCTCCAGGTTCAATCAGATAGGTCTGACCCCCAGGCTCAAAGACGAGAATGTGGTGCCCATAATCACCGAGACCATTTCCTATTTCCAGAGGAGATTGCCTCAGCTTGGGGCTGAGGTCAAAATCACAGGCACTTACGAAGAGGTTCCAGATATTCCGGTGAACAGAGAGCTTCTAAGCTGGGCATTTGAGAATCTTCTCCGAAATTCCTTGGATGCGATTGACAAACAGGGGGGGAGGATAGACGTAAGTGTCAGGTCTGCTTCTAATGGCAAAGCAGTAGTGATCGATTTTTCGGACAACGGGCGGGGGTTGAGTTCCAAGCAGCAGCGCAAGATATTTATGCCTGGCTACACTACCAAAAATAGCGGGTGGGGATTGGGGTTAAGCTTCGTCAAAAGAGTGATAGCAGAATACCACCGGGGGAGAGTCTTTATAGCAAACAGCGCACCCGGTAAGGGAACCACTATCCGGGTTATCTTGCCCAGGTAATTCCTAAATAGGGTCTGTTCGGAAACTAACCAAATCAGAATATTCTCGTCATTGCGAGCGACTAAAAGGAGCGAAGCAATCTCTTGAAAATACAGAGATTGCTTCGTCGTTCGTTCCTCACTCCTCGCAATGACATTTGCCTCAAAACTGAGTTTTCGGACAGGCACTAAATAGGGGAGAGGATTTTTTGATGGCAGAACGCAAGGTTCTCTGGGTCGATGATGAGATAGAGCTTTTACGCCCGCATATAATATTCCTGGAGGAGAGGGGATACTCAGTCACTCCGGTCACCAACGGGGAGGATGCCATCTGTCTGATCGAGCAACAGCCTTTCGATGTGGTCCTGTTAGATGAGATGATGCCCGGCTCTGATGGCCTGACGGTACTTTCGCGGATCAAGGAGCTTGCTGCCAGCCTACCTGTGGTAATGGTTACTAAGAAAGAGGAAGAGGAATTGATGGAAGAGGCCATTGTTAAGAAGGCCACCGATTTTTTGACCAAACCGGTTAACCCCAGTCAAGTCCTCTCGGTCTGCAAGCGCATATTGGAAGCCAAACAGATCCGGGAGGAAAGGATAGCACAGGAGTATGCCTCTGCAGCCGCAAGGGTTCGTTTCATCCTGTCTAAAGCAACGCACTGGAGGGATTGGATAGATATTTATGTAACGACTTGTCAGTGGGATATCGAAATAGAAGGCCTCCGAGACTCTGCTCTTGTGCAACTACACAGTGATTTGAAAAGGGAGTGCAATGTTCAGTTTGCTAAATATGTTGAGCAGAACTATCCCCTATGGGTAGATGGAAAGCAAGCCCCTCCTCTGTCAGTAGATGTTGCTCCCCGATTTCTGGCTCCGGCTCTGAAAAATAACCGGAGGGTGTTTTTCATCGTGATTGATTGCATGCGGTTAGACCATTGGTTTTCTTTAGAACCTCTGCTGTCCGAGTTTTTCACTATCAAGCGTAACTATTACTATTCGATCTTACCTACTGCTACCCCTTACTCTCGTAATGCGATCTTCAGCGGACTTTTTCCTCAGGAACTCGCCCGAAGGTACCCTAATGTCTGGGGCATGGATAAAGACGATGAGCATAGTCTAAACCGCTATGAGCATCGACTGTTAGATACCCAACTGGAGAAATTGGGATGTCATCTCCGAACAACCCGATATGTTAAGGTGTTCGACGCAACGGGAGCAATGGATTTGACTAAGAGGCTTTCCTCCTTCAGTTCAGTTCCTCTTGTCTCCATGGTGTTCAATTTCGTTGACCTGCTGGTTCACGGTAGATCTAAGTCAGAAATCCTTCTCCAAATTACCCCTGATGAAGCTGCTTTTCGGTCTCTCACTAAATCCTGGTTTGCTCACTCTGCTCTGTGGGAGATGTTGAGGAATATCGCCGAGACTGATGCTGTGGTTGTGCTCACTTCAGACCACGGGAGTATCCTCAGCCGAAGGGCAAATGTAGTTTACGGCGACCGACATACATCTGTGAGCCTGAGATATAAATATGGAAACAACCTGAACTGTGACTCCAAAGGGGCTATTCTGATTAAAGACCCCGAGAAGTTTAAACTTCCACGGTTTGGCCCTGCTACGAATTTCATCCTGGCGAAGGAGGACTATTTTCTTGTCTATCCTACTGGGTTTCACGAATATGAACGACGGTATCGGCAAAGCATGCAGCACGGAGGCATTTCCTTAGAGGAGATGATCCTGCCGGTGATAGTGATGAAGGGTAAATAACCAGGACGATGAAATACAGATGGATAACGGAGGGTCCTGAGCAGACCCAAAGGCTGGGGCAGAAACTGGCGGACGTTCTTTATCCCGGTGCGGTAGTGGCCTTGACTGGCGAGCTGGGCAGCGGCAAGACCTGTTTGATTCAAGGCATTTGCCAGGGTCTGGGGGTCACTGATCCGGTGGCCAGTCCCGCTTTTGTGATCATTAACGAATACCAGGGCCGTTTGCCAGTATACCATTTCGACTTATATCGAATCAAGAGTA
>DAOVPH010000143.1 GCA_030629295.1 Candidatus Latescibacterota bacterium
GGATTCATCACCCGGGGCAAGGGAATATCTATCCACAGGGCAGAGTGCCCGAATATTTCAAATTTATTGAGCGATAAGGAGCGAATCCTCCCCGTTCAGTGGGATTCTAGTAAGGAGCAGACATTCATTACCCAAGTTCTGGTCTTGGCTCATGATAGAAAGAATCTGCTAAACGAAATAACCAACACTATCTCCGCCGCTGAAGTGAATATCCGAAGTATGACAGCGGACGCGAAAGCGGAGATAGCTTCCATCAAATTCGCTCTGGAAGTGGCAAATGTCCAGCGGCTAAACAGAATGATGAAAAACATCCGGAATATCAAAGGGATTACTGCTGTCGAAAGGGTAGGTGAGGCAAGAGCAGAATAGCGATTTTTCTATGCAGTTGCCTGAAGACGGCACTTGTTCAGGAAGTGCTGACAATATTTTTCTTGAAGTTCGAGGTTTATATGTGTATATTGTTAGGTGTTTTCAAAGCTTGATTTTCCCCCTTAGCCTGGAGAGCGATTATGAACTCGGATAACGACCGCATTTTTCGCCAGATATGGAAGATGCAGAATGAGATGGAGAGACTGTTAAGGGACTTTTTTGCCTCCAAAAACCCGCTGCTTATGATGGCAGAAGACCTCTGGCGACCTCCCACAGATGTGTTTGAAACTGAGTCTAATTTCGTGGTGAAGATGGAGATCGCCGGGATGAGGCAAGAGGATATCAAAATAACTTTGAGTGGGGATACGCTCACCGTTCGCGGCAGAAGAGAGGATACTTTTCCCCCTGGCAAGAGAAACTTTCGTCAGATGGAGATAAATCACGGGGCGTTTGAAAGGGTGATCTTTATCACTGGCCCTATCGATGAAAAAAACATTAAGGCTTCGTATCAAGATGGCTTCCTTGAAATTACATTGCCTAAGACCCGACAAATAGAATCGAAGTCTATTGATATTGAACCTACTTGAACCCGAGGAAATTGAAATGGACGACATCTTACAGAAAATTCCCTCCAAGATTCCTATTCTTCCGTTAAGGAATATGGTTGTCTTTCCCAGTATGGCAGTGCCCCTTATGGTTTCCAGGGAGAAGTCTGTCAGGTTGGTTGACGATGTGCTAAGCGGCAACAAACTCATAGGCGCAATAACCCAGAGGGATCCCGATGTGGAAGAGCCGACCTGGAACGATATTTATGACTTCGGCACCGTCTCTGTTGTGCTTCGGATGATAAAGATGCCGGATGGGAGCATGAGAGTCCTGATTCAGGGGATTACCCGTTTCAGAATTGAGAAACCTTTAGCCGATAAACCTTACCTGAAGGCAGAGATCGAATTATTGGAGGACATTGTAGAAAAGGGCATCGAGATAGATGCCTTAGCAAGGAATGTATCAAATCAATTTCAGCGGATTATTTCCCTGGCACCCAATCTCCCTGATGAGCTGGGAGTGGCCGTGGCCAATATTGAGGACCCCGGTAGATTGGCCGACCTGGTTGCCTCTGACCTGAATATCTCTGTGCCTGAGAAGCAAAAGATCGTGGAAACTATTGCGGTTAGAAAGAGATTGGAGAAGTTGACTGTCTTTCTGGCCAAGGAGCTTCAGGTAGTAGAACTGGAGACGAGGATTCAGAAAGAGGCTAAAGGCGAGCTGGAGAAGACCCAGAGGGAATATTTCCTTCGTCAGCAGCTCCAGACCATCCAAAAAGAGTTAGGTGAAGGCGACCCCAGGACAGTAGAGATAAACGAATTGCGGGGAAAGATAGAGGCTGCCAAGATGCCCAAAGAGGTGAAGAAAGAGGCAGAGAAGGAACTCTCCCGCCTGGAGAAGATGATGACCGGGGCCCCGGAATATACGGTGGTAAGGACATATTTAGACTGGTTGATCTCCCTGCCCTGGTCGGTTTTCACCAAAGACACCCTCGACATTGCCAAGGCCCGTCAAGTGTTAGAAGAAGACCACTATGATCTGGAAAAGGTAAAAGAGAGGATGTTGGAATACCTTGCTGTGCGGAAGCTGAAAGAGGATATGAAGGGACCTATTCTCTGTTTCGTCGGCCCTCCTGGGGTAGGAAAGACCTCGCTGGGCAAGTCCATTGCCCGGGCTTTGGGCAGAAAGTTTATCCGCATTTCCTTAGGCGGAGTGAGGGACGAGGCTGAAATCCGCGGACACAGACGCACTTATGTGGGGGCTTTGCCAGGGAGGATAATCCAGGGCATAAGAAAGGCTGGTTCGAACAATCCGGTGTTTATGATGGATGAGATCGACAAGGTGGGAGCAGACTTTCGGGGCGACCCCTCGGCTGCCCTGTTAGAGGTACTTGACCCAGAACAGAATTTTAGCTTCTCTGACCACTATTTAGATGTCCCCTTCGATCTATCCCGGGTGATGTTTATCACCACCGCTAATATCTTGGACACCATTCCTTCGGCCTTGAGGGACAGAATGGAGGTTCTGGAGCTGTCTGGTTACATCGAAGAGGAGAAACTCCAAATCGCCAAACGTTATCTTATTCCCCGGCAACTGGAAGCACATGGTATAGTTAAACAGCGGGTGAAGTTCGAAGATGAAGCCCTGAAGAAGATAATCAGAAACTACACCCGTGAGGCAGGCCTGCGCAATTTCGAAAGAGAGATCGCTAACATCTGCCGCAAGATCGCCAGAAATGTGGCCGAAGGCAAAAAAGTCACTCGGAAGATAACGGAAAAAGGGATAGAGCAGTTCCTTGGTCCTGTTAAGTTCACCTCCGAGGTGGCCGAGCGAACCAGCGAACCGGGTGTGGCCACAGGAGTGGCCTGGACACCTGCAGGCGGGGAGATACTCTTTATTGAATCTACGAAAATGAAAGGTAAGAAGGGACTTATCCTGACTGGCCAGTTGGGCGATGTAATGAAAGAATCCGCTCAAACGGCATTAAGTTACATAAGGACGAATGCCGGGAAGCTGAAAATCCCCGAGAATTTCTTTGATCAATATGACCTCCACATCCACATACCGGCAGGGGCAATCCCCAAGGATGGACCATCGGCCGGTGTGACCCTGACCACCTCCCTGGTCTCATTGCTGACCGGTAGCTCTGTGAGACCGGATGTAGCTATGACCGGAGAGATTACCCTCCGAGGCAGGGTGTTGCCTGTGGGGGGGATAAAAGACAAAGTGCTGGCGGCAAACAGGGCAGGGATAAAGAAGGTAATATTGCCCAAGAAAAACAAAAAAGATATGGAAGAGATCCCCCCAGAAGTCAAAGAGAAGATGAAATTCATCTTCGTGGAAAACATCGGAGAAGTCTTAGAGGTGGCTCTACAGGACAGCAAGAAGAACTGAGCAAGAAAGGGGGTTTTCGCATAATTGCTCAATGGAAACTAAGAATGATAAGTGCTTTCAGCATTTGTCGTTTTCGATATTTCATCTGTTTTTGAGTAACGTCTTGTATTTATTTCACGATTGCAATAGAAGAAGCTGTCTTGCCGTAATATAAAAGGGCATTTAGGCAGCATAATCTAAAGTTGGCCAATGAAGAGGGCCCACGTTTTCCAGTCGTGACAAGCAGAGGAAGGGGATCGGATATGCTGAGAAACAGCTTTGCCAGGGGGCCGGAGGGCTGGTGCTCCTACGACTATCACGCCAGCATCGTCGCGGGACGCAATGTTTTCATTCTTGCCACTTGGGAGAAGGAAGGGGGTGTCGATAACTCGGGCTACGTGTGGGTGGATCACACGCGCTGGAGTGCCGACACGCCGGAGAAGCCGTTGTCAATACTGCCGCTGCTACTGTATCGCAGCTGGGTAAATGCCGACCCTATCGACCTGCGCGACGCTGAGGTGTCGGTCTATCTGCGCGGCGACAATCTACAACTTGACGGGGCGCAGTGCTTCTTTTGGATTCACGGAGTCGGCGGACGATGGCACTACACCAGCCATCCGTTGTCCGTTTCCGACGCGGGCTGGTCTTCTGCACCACTTCGCTTTTCTCTCCAGAATGACGAACAGCTCTGGCACCACAGTTGGCCCAGGGACCCCAACACATCGAGATCTCTCGAATGTATCCTGGGGCAGGTGCTCAGCTATGGCTTTTCGTTTGTCGGTTTTTCCAGCGAGGTCAGCGGGCGGCTGTGTATGGGCGAGTTTGAGATCAAACTGCCTGAGGGATGAGTCGCCTGCGTCCAATGCACAAGGGTAAGAAGTGTCGGCCAACCAGACGCTGCAGTGAACGCGCCAGCACCGAGCGCCACTGAGCGCTGTCGTTAGTGGTATACAAACCAGGTATGATATGAAACGTGACGACGCGGCGGCATCCCTCGCGGCGAAAAGATAACGGATAACGGAAAAAAAGGAGGCACGCAATGGGAGACA